>JBFMDH010000008.1:73409-254645 GCA_040754075.1 Acidobacteriota bacterium | reverse complement strand
GAGTTGCCGAGGAAACGCTAGCGGGTTCAAGGCGAAGCGGAGTAACTGGCGAACTGCCGCTGGCCTCTTCACTGGCAAGTTCAGGAATGATGAAGCCGAGGCTTGCCGCATTCGGCACCCGTCGCACACCGACCGGCAAGGTGGTCTGCATCAACTCGCGCGATTGGTCAAGTGGGTGGAACTTGTTGCCCTGCTCGGCGAGTTGAGAATCCTGCTGGTCTTTGGCAGCGTTTAACCTGTAACTCTCCAGCACCCTGCCGAGAGCGTTCATCACCACGGTCAACAAATCCATGCGTGAATATGCCGGACTTTGTTCACTACCTTCAAAAGTCGCGGCAGATAGCGGCAGGTCATACTCCCACTCATCATAGGGTGAAGGGTCAACGTACCACCCAAAGCCTGCGGCTGTTTGGTCAATGCGTATTTCTTTTTCATCGCCCTGACTCAAATAGCGCTCTGGCAAATCAGCGACGGTGAAAGTAACTTCTCTTAATTTCGCTACATCCTCATAAGAAATTCCGGTTGCCTCCCACCTTGTAATTGCCGCTTTGACAACGCCTGACAACTCATCATCAGTTAAATTCAATACCTCTGCATCGGTCAATTTCTTCCCTGACTGAGCCTCTAAAACAACCGCTGCGGGAATCCCGGAACAAAAATTAGCAGTCACAGTGTTGATCGTACCGGAGGTGCTGATGTTTGCGGGCGCGATGCCCGGATTGTTGGTCGCCAGGTTGCTCGTGCCACCTTCGAGGTTAAGCGTAGAGGTATCCGATTGCGCGACAAACAGCCCGAAAAAGCCGCTGCCGCCCGCGCTCGTGGTATTGCCGGTGATGCGCGCGCAGAGCGTCGTTTGCCGTCGCGAGCGGACGCGGATAGCGTCAATCGCGCCAGGTAACACCGAAACGTTATTGTTCGTCACCGCCGCCTGCACCGCGCCACCGGAGTTTGCCGCATCGCCATTTGCCTGCACCCGCAACCCGAAATCAAGACCGACGTTACTGACCGTATTGGCATCCACTCTGATGTTGATGGCGCTAAGCAAATCTTGAAACACATCAATCCCATTACCGCTGAAACCCGCGCCCCGATTGATGATTTTATTGTTCCTGACCCTGCCATTCATCGTCGAGTTGTTGCCCGCGAAGATATTGATGCCGGTATTCATCAATGAAGAATTGGTTACGCCATCAGGAGTGCCGACCCGGTTGTTGTCCACATCAAAGGTCATCTGACCTGTGGCACCGGCGGTGACGTTGATGCCGAGATTGCCTTCGTTATTGCCAGCCGTGCCGCGCGTGATGATGTTGTTGGCGATGGTGAGATTGACGGTGGATGAATTGGCGCTGTCACAATTGATGGTATCCGTGCGATTGCCATTGAAATTGTTGCCACTGATGACCCCGGTCATGTTGGCGCTGTTAAAAGCCGCGAAACGCACGCCGATGTTGCCGGTAACCGTGCTGTTGTTCTGGATGTTGTTGTTGGTGATGTTGCAGGTGGACAGCACCGTGCTGCTGGTATTTTCAATGCGCAGGTTGTCTTCGACCCCGCCGCTGATGACCGATTCATTGATCGTATTGGCGCTGCCGAAGAGGTTGTCGAAAACGACGGCTCCTTCTCTGACCGGGGCGGCGTTGCCGTTTACACCACTGACCGTACTGTATTCAAATACGAAGTTGGTGACGTTTGCGCCATAGATGCCGAAGTTCTGATTGGTGCCGTTGATGGTCAACCGTCGCAATGTGATGTTCTGCGCGTTGTTCAAGTATACACCGATACCGTTGGTTGAACTGTTCGCGCCGGTTGCGTTGGTGATGGTGCCGCCGCTGCTGTTGCCGCCGCGCGTGGTGTTCACGCCGTCGCCAGTGACCGTGAAACTGCCTGTGGTGTTTTGCAGAAAGATACCATTGACCCCACCCGATGCCGACACGCTCACAAATGTCGCATTCAAACTTCCGGTGCCAACCGAATGCGTCAGGCTGATGGCTCTGCCACCTGAATTGCTGATGTTGCATTCGGAGGCGGTAAAACTGCTGAAGTTCGTTCCGCTGAGCGCCGTGCCACTCGCCGCGCTGATGTTCAAGCCGCGTATCAGATTACTCGTCCCCAGGGTCACATTGCCCGCAATCACCGGATTGGTGCCGCCGGTTGTCGGCAACGCCAGACTGCCTGCGGGCGGCGTGATGCCTGTAATGGATGATAATGAAGCCGTCGCGCCTTGTCCGATTAATCGCTGGTTGTTCAGCAAGGTCAGCACCCCCGTGTAGTTCGTTGCAGTTTGCCGATAGAGAAAAATATTATCGCCCGGGTCATCTGCCGCTCCCGCAATAAAACTAGCCAAACTATTAAATGGCGCGCTGAGGCGACCGTTGCCATTGGTTGCCAGCGAATTATCAATGAACCAAATCATGCCGCTTACGGCAATCGTTACCGTTCCGGTATTACTTCCCGCTGAATTGGTCAGGGTATAGGTAAACGTGTCGGTGCCTTCAAAGCCCGCCGGGGGATTGTAGGTGAAACTGCCATCGGCATTGAGCGTCAGGTCTCCGCCTTGTGTCGTGGTCGTAGGCGGACTGGTAATCGTCGCCGCCGGAAGCCCAAAATAATCGTTTGCTAAAACGCCGTTTGCCGCAGGCACTTGAATGAGTATGTTGCCGGTCGCCGAATAACTATCATTGACCGCTACGGGTGTCGCCCTAACCGAACCGGCAACCAGAGTCGTATTGGCGTCTATGGTATCGTTGAAGGAGACATTAGTTGCATCCATACCGCTGTTGCTGATAGTCACCGTATAAGTAATCGTCCCGCCGGGACTCACCGACGCCGGCGAAGCGGTTTTGGTGGCAGTGACGGTCGGCGCAAAAAACGCCGCAGCCGACGCGGTCGCAACCATCGCTTTCAACGACGAACCGGTGGTGGATTCGGTCGTTTCTACAACTGACGTTGCATTGGATTCGGCAGACGTCGCCATTACCTTGCTTGTTGAAGTGACGGTGCCGGAAGTTACCTGCCAACCGGGAGTCGATATTAAGAAACACAAAAAAGCGATAAGAAGAATAAACCGTGGATTCGACAAAGCGGGGAAGATGAATCTGGGTTTCATAAGCCACTCCTTCAAAATGGTGAGGTTGTGTTCGTCTAGCTGGGTTTGTCGCCAAGGTTCTTGATACTTAAAAGCTTTTCATCCAAATTGGAAACAGAGGAAGAACGCTCTTGATTCCCTTGAACCGGGTTTCAAAGTTCTTCATAACGCACAAGGCGAGGTCTTCTAAAGTGGATGATTTATCTTAAAAAAATTCTTAATGTACGGCTTAGTTTTAGAACCTGGGTTGCAGCATTTCAGCACACTATTATTGGGGGTTAATCGTCTGAGATGTTGCGGGAAGTGCGACTATATCATTTACCGATGAATCTGTCATGGAAGAAAGTTGCAGCATAAGCCAATCGGTCACACCTCAGCAATACGCCTGAAAAAGAATTAACCGTTATCGCCCGTTAATGGCTTTAAAATAAATCAGGGTGGCAACAAGCCACCCCGAATGACCTTGTATTTTACACCTCTCAACTTTTTGATTAATTGTTCATGGTCTGCGGTTGTTGGGGAGTGTGCAGTTACAGGAATTATCCAGAATATTTCTATCGGCGATAGAACATTGAAGCGTTCCCGGAGGCGATTGCAAACTACCTGTTGCTGTCCTCACACTTTGATTGATAGTGGCAAGCACACGCCTATCCGAAGGATTATGTGTCAGGGTGATCACCCCGCCCCGCTTGGTCACGGTGCCCTTGCCGAAGTATTTATCGACGCCACAACAGAACACATAATCGCCCGTCAGGCTGTTGAGTAACAACACCGTTGTCGCATTGCTGTCATCCTGAATGCAGATGTCAAAGGTCGTTACTACGAAGGAACAATTCGCCGTGTTGCCGCTGGCATCGGTCGCCGTGCAACTCACCGTCGTCACGCCTAAGCCGAAACAACTCCCCGATGGCGGCACACACACCACACTCTCGCCAGGACAGTTATCACTCACTTGCGGTGCCGGGTAGTTCACCACCACACAACTCTGATTCGGCGCTATCGGTGCGGTGATGTTTTGCGGACAGCTAATCGTCGGGGCTTGTGTATCATTGATGGTTATCGTGAAACTGCAACTCGATTTGTTGCCGCTGGCATCGGTCGCCGTACACGCCACCATCGTTGTGCCTTTCGGGAAACTCGCCCCGCTCGGTGGCACACAGGCAATGGTTATGCCCGGACAGTTATCCGTTGCCATAGGCGTTTGATAATTCACTGTCGCTGCGCAAAGATCAGGCAAAGTGGGAACCGTGAGATTCGCAGGGCAAACGATACCCGGCGGTTGCATATCATTTACCGTAACCGTAAATGAACACGTCCGCGTATTGCCAGCCGCATCGCTCACGGTACAAGTCACCGTCGTCACTCCCTTGGCAAAAACGCTGCCCGAATTTGGCAGGCAAGTGACACCGCCGACGCCCGGACAATTATCGGTTGCCACCGGAGTTTGATAACTGACGCTTGCCTGGCATTGATTCGGCGCTGTAGCGGTTGTGATATTTGCCGGACAAGTCATATTCGGTTGCTGTGTGTCATTCACGGTTATGGTGAATGAGCAGGCAGCCGAATTCCCCGCAGCATCACTTACTGAACAATTCACTGTCGTCGTGCCCTTAGTAAATGTCGCCCCCGATGCCGGCGAACAAGCCACTGCGCCAACACCGGAACAATTATCGGTTACTGCCGGGGTTGGGTAATTCACCACTGCCTGACAAACATTTGCATCGGTCGATTGCGAAATATTAGACGGACAAGTGATGCCCGGTGATTCCGTATCATTAACCGTTACCGTGAAAGCACAACTCGGACCCACAGTCGTAGTGCAACTTACGGTTGTCACCCCTTTTGCAAAGAATGACCCGGTGGGCGGACTGCAAACCACCGTTCCGCAATTGCCCGTCGTTGAAGGTGACGGATAATTGACTAACGCGCCGCATTGATTCGTATCATTGGCTTTCACGACATCCGCCGGGCAACTAATAGTGCAAGGGATAATTGTCACAGTGAACAAACAGCTTGCGCTGTTATTGCTGGTATCGGTCGCTGTGCAGGTGACCGTCGTTGTGCCAACAGCAAAGCAGGTTCCTGATGGCGGCACACAATTCACCGCTACGCCTGGACAATTATCTGAGCCTGTCGGGGTTGTGTAGGTCACCGTTAAACAACCTGTCGTTGTCGTTTGAGTAATATTCGCAGGACAACTCAGCGTAGGATTTTGCGTGTCGTTAACCGTGACCGCAAATGAACAATTAGTTGAATTGCCTGCGGCATCGCTAACCGAACAGGTCACCGAGGTAATCCCTTTGGGAAAAGTCGAACCTGACGGCGGCACACAAGTCACTGCCCCAACACCCGGACAATTATCCGTTCCGGTTGGCATTGTATAGGTCACCACCGCCGAGCATTGATTTGACGTGGTCGGCACGGTGACGGGGGCAGGACAGGCAATACTTGGGGGTTGTGTATCATTTACCGTTATCGTGAATGTACAGCTCGCGCTATTCGCAGTAGGGGTTGCGGCGTCGCTTACTGAACATGTAACCGTAGTCGTTCCCTTTTGAAAGGTTGAACCCGATGGCGGGGTGCAGGTCACGGTTCCAACACCCGGACAATTATCCGTCGCGGTCGCCGATGTATAGGTCACCACTGCCGAACATTGATTAGCATCGGTACTGACCGTTTTATTCGCAGGACAATTTATTGTCGGCTGCTGCGTATCATTAATGGTTACTGTAAAGGTGCAGGACGCAGCATTGTTCGACGTATCGGTCGCGGTACAGGTGATGGTCGTGATGCCTTTATTGAACGTTGAACCGGTTGCCGGAACACAAGCGACGGTCGCGCCCGGACAATTATCCGCTGGTGTCGGCGTCGTAAAATTCACAACCGCTGTGCAAACCCCGCTGTCGGTTGATTGGGTGATATTCGTCGGACAGGTAATTGTCGGATTTTGCGTATCATTGATTGTCACCGTGAAGGTGCAAACGGCTGTGTTGTTACTTGCATCGCTGACCGAACAGGTGACCGTAGTTATTCCCTTTTGGAAAGTTGACCCGCTGGCAGGTGTGCAGGTGACGCTGCCAACTCCAGGACAGTTATCGGTTGGATTAAGCGGTGGATAAGTAACCGCTGCCGAACAAAGATTTGTATCTGTCGGCATGGTGATATTCGGCGGGCAGAGCATGTTGGGAGCCTGTGTGTCGTTGACCGTTATGGTGAATGAACAAGAAGCGGGATTGCCGCTCGCATCACTCACGGTGCAGGTCACCGTTGTCACACCCTTTTGAAAGTTTGAACCTGATGCCGGGCTACAAACCACCGTGCCTACGCCGGGGCAATTATCATTTGCAGCAGGCAATGTGTAATTGACAACCGCCAAGCATTGATTCAAGTCCGTCGATTGAGTGATATTCGCTGGACATTCGATTGCTGGAGGCGTGGTCTCTGGCGTCACATTAACCGTAAGCGTCTCTGTGGCAGAAGCCAACTGAGCATCGCTAACGGTTAGCGTGAAAGTCGAATTGGTTGCGCCGCAATCAGCCGTGACATCAGCCGTGACATCACCATTGACCGCGACGCTGATGTTAGTGATGGAAACGCCAGTCCCGGATAAAGGTGTCGCAGTCACTGTTAAGGTGTTTGCCGTTTGATCGTCGTCATTAACCGCAGCAATTTTGGAGTTGATCGCCGGCGCAGCCTTTTGTCTCGATAATGGCGCGACGGCTGTGATTGTCGGAGGCGTATTGGGTGGCGGACAAGAGCTATTCAAACGAATGGCTCCCGAATTCTGCGCGTTGAAATGAACAACAACAAAATCCTGGAAATCATCCCCATTAAAATCAGCAACCGCCAGGTATCGCGGGTTGGGGTTCACGGTTACTTCGCTCGTTGGAGTAAAACCTGTGAAATTACCCGACCCATCACCAAGTCTCACCGATACCGTACCAAATCCAATATTGGTGGTCGCAAAATCGAGTTTGGCGTCATTATTGAAATCGCCAAGCGCGATGCAGGCTGGACCTGAACTGACCGGGACATTCGTCATCCCCGAAAAATTACCTGCGCCATCACCGAGGCGAATGGCAACGACATTCACGCTGACCATCGCAATGGCGAGGTCGGGTTTATTATCGCTATTGAAATCACCCGCAACGACAAATTGTTGAAATCCACCCAGCGCAATATCGGGAGCATTCGCAAAACTGCCCGCGCCATTTCCCAAACGAACTGAAGCCGCATTCCCATTTAAATTCGCAGTGGCAAAATCCAGCTTGCCATCACCATTAAAATCACTGACCGCGATAGAGTATGGACGTTCGCCTACGGCTATTTCCGAAGTGCCCGAAAAATTCCCCTGACCATCTCCAAATCGAATTGAAACCGTATTATCAATTTCATTGGCTGTGGCTAAATCCTGATGACCATCACCGTTGAAATCTCCGATAGCCACGGCATTTGGAATCGCTCCGGTTGGCACATTCAGTGTACCTGAAAAATTTCCGGCTCCATCTCCAAGACGAATGGACACACTGCGAAGCACACTGTTATTAGAAAGCCCCAAATCCTGATGGCCATCTTCGTTAAAATCACCCACCACAATTGCCCGAATAAACGGTTGGGCGCTAACGGTGGTCGAACCCGAAAAATTACCTGCCCCATCACCCAGGCGTACAGAAGCCGGGTCGGGACTATCATATCCGGCAACAAAATCCTGACGCCCGTCTTCGTTAAAATCCCCCACCGCCAGCGAATTGGAAAACGGGTTGAGCGCAACATCAGGCGCGTAGGTAAAAGCCAGAGGGTTTTCGCAAGGCGTGCCACTTTGCACCGTCAGGGTAAACGAACGCCTACCCACTCCGTTGGCTCCGAATCCATTCAGGGTTAGCGTATAAATCCCTGACGGATAGGCGTTGGTCACCCGCACTACACCGGTCACAGGATTGGCGGTCAACGTCCCTTTAAATTTTGCTGATGTTGAAACACTGACGCGACTCATCATAAAAGGCGGCGCGCTCGGCGTGATGGTCGTATTCGCGCCTAACGGCACACTGGTGTTGGGATAATTTCCAAATGATGGCAAAACAGTCTGGGCTTCATAAGCTCCGATGTCCGTATTATCGCCGCCGGTGGCTGATGCGATATTCGGGTCATCGAAGGTGCGTGCAAGTCCACGTTGGTCAATCACTGAATCGAAACTCAAACCTTTATCAATTGTAGGGCTGCCACCATAAAGCGCATGGGTGGGTGTGGTTCCGCCGTTATTGGTGAGCGGGGCGACAAGCGGGTCAAGCGGTGCAGCGCCGGTTCCCGTCTGATCACCAGGTTGATCAAAAAGCACCTCGCCGCCGACATTACCAATCAGATTGTAGCCCTGCGATGTCAGTCCGCCACCAACATCCGGCACCGTGGAATTGTTGCGATTTGCCGCGACAATCGAATTACGCACAACCACCAGACCGAAGTTTCTTCTTATGCCCCCGACGCTATCGTTCGTCCCGCCTTTATTGTCTGTGATGGTGCTGTTGGTTATGACTGCCGTTCCATCAAATATCAAGATGCCGCCATTGGCATTGCCAAAAGCGGTTGCTTGATTTCCACTAATCGTCGTGTTGGTTACAAGCATCACTCCATTATTGCTTTGCGAAATCCCGCCCCCGTTGTTAAACCCCGTAAGTGTAGCCGTATTGTTAGAGAAGGTACTGTTGAGAACGGTTAAGCTGCCTAAGTTCTGTAAACCGCCGGCAAATTTTCCCGCATTGCCAGTAATGTGACACCCGTTGAGGGTCAGGTTGCCTGAATTATCTATGCCACCGGCAACCAGACTGGTGCCGTTGCCACCGGTAATCGTCACGCCATTGATATTGACGGTCTTATTGGTGGAAATATTAAAAACCACCGCGAAATTATTCCCATTGATAGTCAACGCATTCGCTCCCGGGCCATTAATCGTCAGGTCATTGTTAATCGCCGGAAGCGCGCTCGATAAATTGATTGTCCCCGTCACGCTGAAGTTAATCGTGTTACTTCCTCCCGCAGCATTCGCCTGTGACAGACAATAACGAAAATCTCCGGTTGTTCCTGTCCCCGCTCCCGTGTCGCCGAGGTTATCGACGGTATAGACAGCGTAAAACATTGCCGGGTCGAGGTCTCCGGCATCGGTTGAGTTGGAAAAATGATAGGTACTGTTTTCGATTATCCCGGTATCGGCATTTACCAGTTTTAAACCGGCGAGAGACAATAACCACGCGCTGATTAAAACAACTGCTAATAAAATGACCCGTGTGAAATGGGGATTAGATTTCATTTTCGGATTCTCCCTGTGGCGAAATTTTGGTGGTTGGTGAATAGTGGTTTCGGTCTTGTGTTCATCGAAAGCAAATATTTTCAATAACCAGATTGGTGGCTGTCACTAATTTTTAATTGTGCTTGACGATACTGCCTGCCGCATCTTTTCGGTAGCGGCAAGGTTATAGATTTGCTGACAGGCGTTATGTCGAATGGCTACTGCAATCCTGTCGGTTTTGTTGGTTTCTCAAGGTTTTCGATGAGCAAATTCCGCAATTCAAAAAGATTGTCCTTGGCGATAAAGGCACAGGCGCCCGCCAAAAGCGCAGCCTCGCGGATTGCTTCATCTTTGCCGATTGAAATGATGGCAATAAGGGCATCCGGGTATGACTTTTTAATTTGACGGGTAGCTGAAAGTCCGTCGATCTTTTTCATACGAATATCCATTAAGACCCAATCAGGGCGGTGCGCGGCATATGCCGTCAAAGCATCCGCTCCATCAGAGTATTCATGAATTTCACTGACAAGATCGTTGACAACCTGCTTGATTGCCCTGCGAAACCTGGGGCTGTCATCAATAATCAACAGCTTAAGCAGTTTGCTCACGTCGCCAGTATGCGACAATTTACAGGCAATTTGAATAAAGGGGATTACACAATTTTCTTAGGTAATATTACTCATTTTTTACTTGTCGTCAGAAAATTGCAGGGGTTAATGATTCACATCAGGTTGGTGGTTATATTTTGGAAGAGCTTGATTGAAAAGTATTCAAACAGGCTCCGATTCCAGTCCATCTATTGCCTCAGCCAAGGTCTGATTAATGCTTACGGGCTTAAATTTCGGATTTGTGTTCAATCGCGAATTTCATCAGCGCGTGGCTGCCGCTGAGTCCCAACTTCTGGCAGATATTGGCGCGATGATTATCAACGGTTCGCCAGTGGATGTTTAATTCATCAGCAATCTGTTTGCTGGTTTTGTATTCGGCAAGCATTTTGAGCACACGCCGTTCGGCAGGCGTCAGGTCATCGAGTTGCGGTTTTTCGCGGCGCAAACTGTCGGCTCTGGCACTGCGGTTGAGCAGAAACCCCGAAAGCTGCGGACTGATATACGGCTGCCCCTGCATGACCGCTTTGATGCTGCCAACAATATCCGTGACGGCGCTGTCTTTAAGCACATAGCCTTTCACCCCATTATCAATCGCCGCATTAAACATATCTTCGGCTTTATGCATGGTGAGAAAAATGATTTCAACGGCGAGACCCTGGGCGCGCAAAGCCTGCACTAATTCAAACCCGCTCATTTCAGGCATATGAATATCCAGCACTGCGACATCCGGGCGCGCTTCACGAATCTGTTCAAGCGCGCGCTTGCCGTTTTCGGCTTCGGCTACGACCTTCATGCCGCTTTCCATCTCAATCACCTGGCGCAATCCTTTACGAAAGATGGGATGATCGTCAGCAATCAGTATGCGGATGTTATTTTCCATATCTCCTATTGTTCGCCTCGATACCCAGGGTTACTGTCGTTCCCTGTCCGACTGTCGATTGAATATCCAGTTTTGCGCCAAGCATACGGGCGCGTTCGGCAATGCCTTGCAACCCGAACCCTTCGCGTTCCTGACCGAGTTTTTTTTCGATATTGAAACCCCGACCATTATCCTGAATAAACAGTTCAATCAACTGTCCATTGGTTTCAATAATAATTTTTGCCTGTGTGGCTGCTGAATGTTTGACAATATTGTTCAGACATTCCTGGATGATGCGATACAGATTAATCTCGGCTTCCGGCAAAAACCTGCCGTCAAGAGATGGGATTTGCGAAATAATTTCGATTTCACAGGATGCTGCAACTTTAGCGATGATCGATTCAATCGCTTTGCTCAACCCCAAATCATCCAGTTGATAGGGGCGCAGATTGTATGATATTTCGCGTACCTCTTCGATAGCCTGTGAAGCGGTAGCGGAAATATCATCAAGCTGTTCCCTGCCGCGCGCTTCGGGTTGCGACAGATGGAGTCCGAGCAATGCCGAATTTTTGATTATCAGTAAATGTTGCCCAAGACTATCGTGCAACTCAGCGGCGATGCGCTGCCGTTCGGATTCCTGTGATTTAATCAGTTGTTGCGAGAAAGCTTCCTGTGCCAACCGGGCTTTTTCCAGCCGTTTGATACGCAGCCAGATGCTTAACCAGATTAGTCCGGCGGCGCTGACCAATACCAATGAATAGAACCAACCGGTTTTCCAAAATGGCGGGACGAGGTGAAGTTGCACACTTGCGCCCTGCAAATTCCAAACGCCGTCGCGATTTGCCGCAATCACTCGAAAGGTGTAACGTCCGGGGGTAACGTGTGTATAGTAAGCTACCCGTCGCGTGTCCGCATCCACCCAGTCCGTATCCCAACCTTCCAGCTGATATTTGAATTTGAGGCGCTCGGACATAATGAAACTCAAACCGGTGTAATGAATTTCAAAATTCTCAGTATCTGCGGGAATCTCTACAAACTGGCGAAAGCTGGTCGCCCGGTTATCAACCAGAAATTTCTCGATCATCACCGAAGGCGGTTGCGCGCTAATGGGTACAGCTTCAGGGTCAACCACAGCGACGCCTCCTTGAGTTGGGAACCATAATTTACCATCAAGAGCGGCGACCCCCGCAGGCTGCCCGCCGCCATTGCATTCGGAATTCAACATGCCGTCGCGTTTGCCATAGGGAATCGCCGTCACGGTTTTGCCGCGACCTTCGGCATAATCATTCAATTCGCCTTTATTGACCCGATAAATTCCCAGATTGCAACTCATCCAGAAATTACTTTTGGCGTCTTCCAGAATTTGAAATACCCCGTTATTAAATAAACCTTCTTTCACGGTTATTCTGGTGAAGTTGCCATCTTTGTATCGAACCAATCCCGCATCATAAGTGCCAAACCAGAACACCCCATCACGATCCTCATAAATCGCCCGGATGATATGACCGGATAGTCCATCAATTCCTGCATATGAACTAAATTGTCCATCTTTCAACTGGCAAACGCCGCTTTGCGTACCAATCCACAAATGTCCGTCCCGGTCTTCATAAATCACATTGATGGTATTTCCGGGAAGCCCGTCTTTGGTTGTGTAAATGGTGAATGCGCCTTGTTGATATTTTGCCAGACCATTCTGCGTGCCTATCCAAATCGTTCCCTGTTTATCCTGCCGAATTGCCCGCACGACATTATCGGGAAGCCCATCCTTCATCATATAGGCAGTCACCACACCATCTTGGTAACGTCGCGCGCCGCCGCCCCAACACCCTATCCACATGCTTCCTTCTTTATCCCTCATCAGTGAGGTCACCAGTTCTTTTGCTACTCCATATTGCTCGCCGCACCGAGTAAAAATCCCGGCTTGATATTTCGTCAGTCCCGGCCAGGTGCCTATCCAGATGGTGCCTTCATTGTCCAGGCAAATCGGATAAGTATTATTTGCTGTCAGTCCATCTTCAACGGCGTATGAAGTAATGATATTGTCACGCAAACGGCTGAGACCGCCGGTTGAACCAATCCATAAAATGCCTTCGCGGTCTTCATAAAGCGACAGGATTTCGTTACCTGCCAATCCGTTCGTCGTTGTATAGGAGGTGAACTGATTATCTTTGAAGCGATATACCCCCCCGTTTGAAGTCCCAATCCAGAGATTCCCCTGCCGGTCATCGCAAAGCACATTGATGCGATTATCGGGTAACCCATCTTTTTGCGAATAATAATTGAAAGCGCCATCTTTGAATCGCAATAATAAGCCTCGCGACGCGCCAACCCACAAAACTCCTTGACGGTCTTCAAAGACCACTTTGATGTCGCGCGACGTCAGTCCACTTATCCATGCATGGGCAGTGACGCGCCCCTGTTCAAGGCGATGCAATCCGGTTTCATCGAGATGCCAGACCGCTCCTGAGCGAACCGGGTAGCCAAAATCGTTATACAATCGAGGTGAAGAGGGGTCTTGGGCAAAGAATCTTCCATCTTTCAGATAAACCACATCGCTTTCGCTATGCACCAGAAGCGGACTGCCCTCATCCTGCCGGATTTGCAAAATCAAGGTTCCCGTCAGCCCGTCCTCTTTACTGAAGGTCACAAACTCACCATCTTTGTAGCGTATGAGTTGATTGGCTTCGGTATTCACCCACAGGTAACCGTCACGGTCTTCAAACAGGTGACTAAACCGACTGCTTTTCAACTCAGGCGTATTCCCGGCATTGAAGACGGTAAACTGCACGCCATCATAGCGCACCAGTCCGTCATAAGTTGTGAACCACAAATAGCCATCGCGACTTTGCAGAATGCTGTTGATCGAATTTTGTGGCAAGCCGTTGTCGGTCGTCCACACATCGAAATGATAAGGGGAGAGTTGACTCCTTCGCGGCGAATTTTTATTGCCGGGAGGCGTATGACTTTCTCGTAACGATGTCCCCGTTGACGGGGTGCCAGTGTTTAACGTCGAAAATTTGACACTTTGTGAAAGGGCATATGAGCAAACCCACCCCGATAAAATGAATCCTGTTAGAGCAATATAAAAGCGGTTGGTCATTTTCCCTTTGCCCATCACCAGTCAGTCAACACACTTGAAAAAGATACCCTCCGGGGTGATTCAAAACAGCCTATGAAATAGCGATATTTACAAAGCCAGTTTCAGAACCTGCGTGCCCTGCAAGCGATTCCCCCCCAAAGCGCGTACAGCATAACAATTGCCTCGAATTCTGTACAATCTCCATAAAAGTCTGAGCCTTAATCTTTCCAGGTTCGCTTAAAAAACCAATTGCCGAACGGGCGGGCAGCTTGCGGAAAAGCTTGAGCTGATTTTCAAGGTGAATTTCTCAGCGGACGCGGCGTGAAGCCATCCTTGATCAGTAGCGCCATGATTTCCCCGACCAATCTGCATGAAAAAAACAGTTGGTGGAATCGAGTCAAACCAGCCGAACAAACGTTGAGGTTACATTCGTCCGTATACTTATCGCCTTTGCAAGATGAATTGACGGACGCAATTGACAATAAAGATAATGACAGCCTATGAATCGTACAGACCGATTGCTCGCCCTGGTTTTTGAACTGCAACGCGGTGGCATTCGCCGCGCCGAAGATTTAGCCGAAAAATTTTCAATCACCAAACGCACCGTCTATCGCGATATTCAGGCGCTTTGCGAAACCGGCGTCCCGGTGATTTCGCTTCCCGGTCAAGGCTACGCTTTGATGGAAGGTTATTTTTTGCCGCCACTCAGTTTTTCAACCGATGAAGCCACCATGTTAATTCTGGGCAGCCATTTCGTCGCCGACCATTTCGATTCGCAATACAAAACCGCCGCCCAATCCGCAAGCCGCAAAATTGAAACGGTGCTTTCAACCAAACGCCGCGAAGAGGTGCGCTTTTTACAAAACAGCATCGAACTTGTGCCAATGGGCGTCAATCACGAAGAAAACGATAATTTAAGGAAATTGCGCCGCGCCATTATCGAATCCCGAACCACCCACATCGTTTATAATGGGCGATATTCGCCTGAACAATCTTCACGCGAGGTTGACCCTTATGGGTTGGTGCATTACACAGGCAACTGGTATCTGGTCGCCCATTGCCACCTGCGGCAGGCGTTTCGCAATTTTCGTTTGGATAGAATCGAATCGCTCACCTTGCTCGATAAAACCTTTATCCGTCCGGCGGATTTTACCCTTGAACAAATCGAACGCGATGAACGACAAATCATCATTCGCGCCCTGTTCGATAAAGCGATTGAAAACTGGGTTCGCGAGTGGCGCTCGTATTACGTCGATGAGATGCAAAGCACCGCTGAAGGTTTATTGGTAACTCTCAGAGTTCACCATGAAAACGAAGTCTGGAATTGGTTAATGAGTTGGGGCGCACAGGTACAAATTTTAGAACCTGAATCGCTCAGGTTTCGCGTCATTGACGAAGCCGAAAAAATTCTCAAAAAAAATCTCCGGGCAAAAAAGATGCTGACATAAGGTTGTCACTCGCCTCTGTTAAATTGTCTTTCGTACAAATCAAACCGAAGGAGAATAGCTAATGAACAAACAAGCATTGCTTGGACAAAGACAATATTTCGATATGGTTCATGGCGTCACACTACGCGCCATCGGACAACTCAGTGACCAGGACTTGGACTTTCGCCCGCAACCCGAAATGCGTTCGATTCGCGAATTGGTCTATCACATTTACAGCTTTGAAAAACTCGTTGGTGAATGTGTTCGTTCGGGGAAAATTCCCACCGAAGCCGAAGCCGCGGCTAATCCCGAAAAGGAATCCGCCAAAGCCGCGCTTGCCGGTTTAACCACCGTTGCCAAATTGCAGGATTACGCCAGCAACTGTCACAAAATCGCCAATGAAACGGTCAATGCCATCACCGATGAAGAGTTATCACGCCTGATTGATGCGCCCTATGGAAGTTTTCCGGCGTGGCAGTATTTTGCCTTCGCTTATGATGAGCACTGGCATCATCGTGGTCAGCTTTACACCTACATTCGCTTGCTCGGTAAAGCACCGCTGATGCTCTATGATTACGAAAACAATCCGGCATAAACAGGATTTTGATAAGCAAAATAAAACGGCGAAAGGTCAGGCACTCTGTAACCTTTCGCCGTTTGCCATTTTTGCGCTTATTTAAATCAACCGGTCGCGCAACGCTTTGGCGACGGCTTCCGAACGCGAATGAACCTGTAATTTGGCGTAGACATTGCGCACATGAAAATTAATCGTATTAATCGAAACTCCCAATTCTCGCGCCGCGGTTTTGTAATTGTGACCTTCGACAAATAATTTCAAGAGTCGGGTTTCATGCGGCGTGAGTTCATAATTGGCGCGTTCAGGCGGGCGAATTTCGCGAAATAATTTAATCACTCGAAGCGCGATTTCCGGGGTCATCGGCGCACCGCCGTCAACCGCTTCGCGTATGCTTTCAATCAATTTTCCCGGCGGCGTTTTCTTGAGCAGATAGCCGCAAGCTCCCGCGCAAATCGCATCAAACACCCGTTCATCATCGTCATAAATGGTAATCATCAGGATTAACAAATCCGGGTAACGTTCTTTGAGTAGCTTGACGCCTTTGATGCCATTCATCCCCGGCAAAGCAATGTCGGAAAGCACCACATCCGGCAACGCAAAACCGATTTTATCCAACGCCTCTTCCATAGTTCGGAAACTGCCGGTGCAATGGAACCCCTCGGTGCCATTTACGAGAAACGTCAGACACTCGCGTATATCGCGCTGATCTTCGATAATCGCGACCTTAATCGGTTTTGCCGCATCTCTGGCGGTGGTTGAAAGTTGACTGCTCATTTTTATTTCAGGCGGGAATTTGCTTCATCCTAATTGCTTTAACTCAGGCATTGAGTTTGTATCGAAACTCAATTGCTCGAAATCATCACGCAAACGCCCGCCAATGTAGCTTAAAATCAGACCGCGCAATTGTCACCGCATAAATATGTAGTAAACAAATTTTTTATTGCCTATTTTGGTTTACTAACTCAAATGCCCGTTACTTTCATGCGCCCGATAGGGAATGACGAACTTGACTGTCGTACCGGAATCGCTAACCGAATTAATCGTCAATTCACCGCCGAGCGCCCGCGTGCGTTCACCCATACTCGCTAACCCATGCCCCTGATATTTTTCGTCAACAGCAAACCCTTGACCATTATCACGCAAACTGAGTTCCAGGTTTTCACCATCGGCGCGAAAGTCGATTTCCACTTCCGTGCATTTTGCATGGCGAACGATGTTGTTGATGCCTTCTTTAAACAGCAAAAATATTTCGCGGCGCACATTCGCGCCAACTTTAATATCGGTTTCCAGATTGGGGGCGCGAAAAATAAAATCAATCTGCCGGGCAGTCAATACATCGCTCGCGAAATGGCGCATCTTTTGATTCAAATCGCTCAAATGGTCTTTGCTGGGATTGATTGCCCAAACAATTTCGCTCATCGAATCGACCAGTTCACGCGATAATTTGGCGATATTGGAAAGTTGATGACCGACGGGCGCTTCCTGTCCATCTACACGGCGCTGCGCCACTTCACTGAGCAGAGAAATCCGCGTCAAATTCGAGCCAATATCATCGTGCAAATCCGTAGCGATGCGCCGACGCACCTGTTCGAGTTCCCGCAAGCGTTCCTCTTTCGCCTGCCGCAAAGCTGCCTCGGACTGTTCGCGTTCACGTTTACGGAGCAGGCGAAATCGGATGAATACCGCAACCGTTGAACTGATTAATAAGATGCTCAAGGTAATAAACCACCACCTCAACCAGATGGGCGCGAGAATGCGAAAGGTTACCGAAGCGGGTTCCGCGCTGACTTTGCCATCTGTTCCTACTGCCCGCACCAGAAAGCGATAAGAGCCGGATCGGAGATTGGCAAAGTTGACGTTGCGTTGCGTCGAAGGCTCGCTCCAATCACCACCTGCGCCTTCGAGTTTATACTGGTAACGCAAGGTTTCGCCGACGGCTAAACTCAATCCGAAAAAATCGATGTTCAATTTGTTTTGTGAAGGCGAAAGCTCTGCGATTTCAATTTGGGTGTCCCCAAGTTCGGTGATGGAATATTTTTCTCCGTCAATCAAAATTCGACTGATAAAAATCGGTGGCGGTTGCAAAGGCGGGTCAGGTTCGGGAATCAACCGCGAAACGCCTTTTTGCGTGCCCGCCCAGATTGCCCCATGCCGGTCACGATGAATCATCAACACATAATTGGTGGTCAATCCGTCATCGGTTGAATAATGTTTGACCTGTTTGGTTTGCGGGTCGAGGCGGTCAACCCCGCGTCCGGTTCCCAGATAAAGATGTCCCAAATTATCTTCGGTTATATCCCAGATGTCATTACTCGATAAGCCGTCTTTGACGGTCAAAAAAGTTATTTGCGGTTGTTCATCATCGGGGCGGTCGATGCAAATCAAGCCGTTCTCTGCAGTACCCACCCATAATCGTCCTTTGCTGTCGCAGTAAATTTCGTGCAATCGTCTGCCCGGCGTTTGTGGCACCAGATCAAATCGCCTAAACCGTCCGTCTTTATAACGCGCGGCTGAACCACGCGCCGAAACCACCCAGATATTGCCGCTCTTATCTTCGCGAATGCCGGTGATGGTGTCATTAATCAACCCGTCGGTTTCCGTGTAGTGAAAAAATCTTTCGGTCTTGCGTTCCCAACGAGTGAGGTAGGCTTTATTGGATGGAATCACCACGCCGATCCAAATATCACCGCGCGAATCCTGATAAAGTTTGCGCACACGATTCGACGCCAAACCGTCTTTAACGGTGTAGAGGGCTTTGGGCGGTGTGGTGGCGAGTTTTTCGAGGCTCGCAACTTTCGGATAGCGCAGCAAGCCGCTGTCTGTGGGAATCCACCACTCGCCTGTGTGGTCTTGGAAATTATTCTGCTGCGCTTCAAGACCAAAATCGGTAATCGCTTTGGGAGAGAAGGGACGCACGGTCTTAAATTTTTCGCCATCAAATTCGCTAATCAGTCGCCCGCTCGCCGCATAACTGGCAACACAGATATTGCCCGCGCGATTTTCACTCAGACCGACAACGAAATCGGTGCCGATGCCATCATCTTTTCGCCAGGTTGCAAATCCGTTGCGCGAAATTTTAATCGCGCCATCGGTGTTCGTGGCAATCCATTGGTTGCCATCGCGGTCTTCGACCATCGCCCAGATGTAGTTGTCGCCGATGCCTAAAACTTTTGAGAAAGGCTTGACCAGATAATCGCGCTTATCCGGGGTTTCGATAATCTCGAAGAGTCCGTCACCGCTACAGATAAACAAACGATTGTCGGCAGGTTGAAAAAACCAGTTGCATTCACCGGTAATACCTTTTTTTACATCGAGGATTCGTTGAACAATATTTTGCGTTGGGTCTATATCTTTGCGAAGTTGACAAACACCATTGCCGGTGCCAACCCAAATCGAGCCGTCGCGGGCTTCCAGCAAACCGCGAATATTATTATCAATCAACCCGTTTTTAACGGTGAATTTTTCCATCCGTCCATCGGCAAACTTTCTGAACAGCCCGGCGCTGGTGGCGAACCATAAAACGCCTTTACGGTCTTCAATGATGTTGTAAATATAATTTTTTATTTCGGTGGGTCGTAAATGCCAGTCGTCATTTTCATACTGGAGATAGAAAAGCCCAGACCATGTACCACACCAGATGGTTCCTTGACTATCTTCAAATAACGAACGCACGGAAGGGTTACGGTTGTCTTCTCGCGGATAGGTTACGAAAAATTGATTTTCCCGATCCGGCTTGCGCTGTTTTTGCGACGGCTGAAAACCCGAAGGACTATAGCGCGCCAACCCATTAAGCGTTGCCACCCAGAAATTGCCATCGCGGGTTTCCAGAAAATCCCAGATATTGCTGCTTGGCAATCCATCATCCGCCGAATAGTTTTTGAATTGATAACCGTCAAATCGCGAAAGCCCTTCTTCGGTGCAAAACCACAGGAAATTGCGGGAATCCATGCGAATGCGCGTCACCCGATTGCGCGCCAACCCTTCACTGGTGGTGTAGATTTTAATCGGCAATTGCTGCGCATAGACCGTGACCACGCACCCCAATAAGCAACCGATTAAAATAGTCGTGCGAAAAAGTTGTGACACAATACCCGCGACTCCTTTTGCAGTGATTAAGGCAAATGATTTAGCGATGCTATGTTGAGGTAACAACCAAGTCAAGCAGGAATTTCTTTGCTCTATTTGCCAGTTAGAAATTGCTCGCTTACAATCATCGCTTAATTTTTATTGAGGTTTATGAATGTCTCAACACACTGAGTCCTGGCAACGCGAAGGCTATCTGGAAACTCACAACCATCATTTAACCGTTGATGGCGTTGATGCCATCGAACTGGTCGAAAAATTTGGGTCGCCGCTTTATGTCTTTTCTGAAAAACGCATTGCCCAAAATGTTCGCCATTTGCGCTGCGCCATCGAAGCCGTCCACCCGCGCATTAAACTCTGTTACGCTTCAAAAGCCAATTCCAATATGGCAATCCTCCGAACCGTTTTAAATGCCGGTGGCGATATCGAAGTCAATTCCGGCGGTGAATTGCACAAAGCTAAACTCGCGGGTTTTAAACCCGACCAGATTATTTTCAACGGCGTTTCCAAAACCGATGCCGAGATTCGCGACGCCATTGATTACGGCATTCTTTCAATCAATGTCGATTCGCTTTATGAACTCGACCAGGTCGCCCGCGTGGCGCGCACCTTGAATAAAAAAGCTAACGTGACAATTCGCTTGGTGCCGGAAATCGCCACGCGCTCACACGCGGCTTTGCAAACCGGATTGCTCTCTTCAAAATTCGGCATTACCCCCGCGCAGGTTGAAACCGCTTTTCATCACGCGCTGGAAATGACCGACGCCATCAATCTGGTCGGCGTTCACATACACGTCGGTTCGCAAACCCCTGACGCCGAACCTTACGCGCTGGCGTTTGGCGAAATGTGGGACATTCTGGTTGACCTGCACAAAAAATATAATCACAAACTATCGCACATCAACATTGGCGGCGGTTTGCCGATTAACTATTTGCCTGACCCGACACACGCCGAAACCATAGGGGAAAACGAACGCGCCATGCTATCAGCGCGACTCGACCCCGAATCGGTTTTTCGCGCCGCCATCAACGAAGCGGTTAAACACGATGAGGTCGGATTACTGAAAGATTTAACCATCGTTCTCGAACCCGGAAGAAAAATCATCGGCGATACCGGACTGGTCTTAACCCGCATCTGCAATATCAAAGAGCGACCGGAAATCGGCGATACCTGGTTGCTTACGGATGCCGGCTATTCATTGATGCTTTCGATGGGCATGTATAAATGGTACTACCACCTGATTTCCGCATCACATGCCGATGAAGCGCACGCCAGAGAATTCAAAGTCGCCGGACCGCTTTGCGATTCCGGCGATGTCTATTTCGATATTGAAAAAGGCACGCGCTTGCCTGCGTACCGACGGCTTCCCGAAAGCACCACGGTCGGCGATGTGCTGGCGCTGCTGAACACCGGCGCGTATGCGCTTGATCAATCGTCGCAATATAACGGTCGCCCGCGCCCCGCAGTGGTTTTAATTCGCCAGAACGGTGAAGCCACCATCGCGCGTCGCCGCGAAGTTTACGAAGATTTGTATGCTTACGATGTTTGGGAGTGAGTCTTATTCTTGATGGTTGTTTGCCTGCCGCAGCGTTTGTGAGATTGGCTTATGAAAAAATTATTCCGTGTGCGATTTTTATCTCTGATTCTTCTGATTTCGCTTTCCATCGTTTATCTCGCCTCCGCGCCGCTTGGCGCGCAACAAGCCCAACCGGTCATCGCGATTGTCGGCGCAACCATCGTTGACGGAACCGGTGCCGCGCCATATCAGGCAACCGTCATCGTTCAAGGTGAACGCATTTTATTAATCGGTAAAGAGGCGACCATTCCAACAGGCGCTCGCGTCATTCAAGCCAATGGGCAGACCTTGATTCCCGGCATTTTCGATTTGCACACGCACCTTTCATCAGCCACCGGCGGCGGGGTGGCTGCCGATTGGCAAAAACACCTGAAAGCCTATCTCTATTGCGGCGTCACTTCAGTCGTTGATTTTGGCACTTATCCTGAGACCTTCGAGCCGATGCGCCGTCTCATCCGCACAGGCGCGGTTATCGCTCCGCGCATTTCACTCGCCGCCAGATTTTCAACGCCCGCAGGTCATGGTGTTGAGGGCGGACGCGGCGATTTCTTCACCCAGGAGGTCACCACTCCGACCGAAGCTCGCGCCGGAGTGAAAAAAGTTCTCGCTTATAAACCCGATGTGATTAAAGTGTTCACGGATGGCTGGCGATACGGCACCGGCGCGGATATGACCAGCATGAATGAAGAGACGCTTGCCGCCATTGTTGATGAAGCCCACAAAAACGGCATCGAAGTGCTCACCCACACCGTCACTTTAGAGAAAGCCAAAATTGCCGCGCGCGCAGGCGTCGATGTCATCGCGCACGGCGCAGGTAACGTCGAGGTTGATGAAGAGTTGATTCAACTCATGAATAAAAATGGCACAAGTTATGCCTCGACGCTTGCGGTTTACGAACCGCGTCCGCGCTACACTTCGTCACCGCTGCTTGATACGGTGCTTGAACCCGCTGTCAAAGCAGCTATTCAACCCACGCCCACCACCCAACAACCCGGTGAATCCGGTCGCACCGCTGCCGCACAGGCAAAACGCTGGAAATATTTGACCGGCAATATTGCGCTGCTCAACAAAGGTGGCGTCAATATTACTGACGGAACCGATTCGGGAATTACCGGAACCCATCATGGGTGGGCAACACTGAGAGAAATGAAATTGCTGGCGCAAAGCGGACTCACGCCGCTTGAAGCCATCACTGCCGCGACCGGCAACAGCGCCAAAGCCATTAAAGTTGACGGTGAACGCGGCACCATCGAAGCCGGTAAACTTGCAGACCTCGTGTTAATCGAAGGCGAGCCGCATAAAAACATCGAAGACATTGAAAAGGTTAAACGGGTTTTTCTCGGCGGTCGTGAAATCAACCGCACAGAACTTGCCGCGCAAATTGCTTCACCGAATCTTTCGCCGGTGAAGTCAGTAAAAGCGCCGGAATTGCTTGATGATTTCGAGCGCGCCGATGGGCGCAGCCAAATCGATACGCTTTGGATTAATAACACAGACAGCGGTCACGACCATTCAAAAGTGATGTTTGGCAAAACTTTGCGCGACGCCAATAATCACGCCTTCACCGCGCTTTCGGAAATGTCGCCGGTGCAACGCCCCTATATTCGTTTAATTTTGCCGCTCAGTCGCGGCGGTATCGAACCCGTCGATGCGACGGCGTTTCGCGGGATTCGCTTTGATGTGCGCGGTTCGGGAAATTATCAGTTAATTATTCCGACGCGCGGGGTGCGCAACTTCGCTTATTACAATGCGCCGTTTACTGCATCGGCGCGTTGGTCAACCGTGAACATTGATTTTTCAACGCTAAAACAGGAAAGCAAAAACCCAACCGCCTGGACAGGGCAGGATTTATTGATGTTGATGTTTGAAGTAACCCGCAAATCGGGCGAATTCGCCTGGATTGAACTCGATAATCTGCGCTTTTATCAATAACTCCCGGTTCAATTAAAACTGTCTGAAACGCTTGCCGTTAATCGAAACAGTGATTTTATCAATAAACTCTTGGTTCAATTAAAACCTCAACTTAACGTGTTTTAAGATTCAAAGATTAGAACTGAATCAATACGCAAACTGTCAATTTTCAATCCAACCAGTATTTTTTTAGTAATCCGAGAGTTTGGGTTTGAATTTTATCGGTACATTTTTTTCACAAATATTGCGGCACATTGGTTGCTCATACCATAGACGTCGATACTTGAACGATTGATACAACTTACTTAAATTTCCGGAACGTTTTTCGTAGATTGGTAGGCAATCTGTAAAGAGTGGTGATTCATCCCATGCCGACTCCTGGTGGGTCGGTTCATTCTCTTTACTGTCGAAAAACGTTCCGGATTATTGGTTGAAGTAAGTTGCGAGATATGAATTGTGGGCAAAGGTTTAGCATCAATTGTTTAACCTTTCAGTAGCGTCTCCTTTTAGAAAATAGTCTGGGTGACTTAAAGAGAGGCGAGAGTAGAATTGCAAGCTAGCCCTATCTCTCGCCTCTATTTTTTCTATTTTGGTTTTATTAATTCGTAATTCTTTAAAGATTTTTACCAGTTTCCCCAAAAGCAAAGCCTAATGCCTGCCATGCATGCACACCACAATGAATGGTGCCAGCCTGTCAGCCCTGTTTCACCAGCGAAAGCCGAAACAGGGCTGATTTTCTTTATACAGATAAATTTCTCATTTACTCCAGGCTCATCCTAAGCAAAGTCATTGCGCAATATCATTGAGAAGCGGTTTGAAAAATTCGCTCAAGCCCCGAACAATGGCATGAAGTTAAGCGGCGCGGATGTAACGCAGGTTGTCTAACCTGCGCCCGTCTTGATTGAGGACTCCTTTAAATTTCGCGGACGGACTTTTCTAAATCGGCGCAGACTGTCGAGTCTGCGCTACCTTTTTCTTTAACTTCATGCTTTTGTCCTTCGGGGTTTTGCAAGCAACTTCTCCGGTCGTAACCCTGGCACATATTCAAACTCACAAAAAACCGAAGCCTGAAATCCTGATTTCAGGCTTCGGTTGAAATAGCGATAGCATCGGTCACGCGCTATTTCGGCTCAACGATTGACCCCATAAATAAAATTGCCCCACTCTGTTTTTCGCGAATGGCGAAGAAAAACGGATGGTCAACCACCATTCTAAATGGCGGCGGGCCAAGACTCGTCGTCCGCATGGTGATTGACGTAACCGCAGCGGCTTCGGTGCCTTCTTCATTCACTTCGACCACAGCTTTATGTTTCACCTGCGAGATGGCGACCGATTGCGGCGGCTGAAACATCTTCGAGAAATTGGCGGTATCAGTAAACGCCTGTCCCATGCCTAAAGCCCCAAGCGCCGCCTTCAATTCGACTTCATAAGCGCTTTTAAACCGCGGCAAACTGATGCTGCCTTCTTTAGCGCGAAATTGGGTTGTCCAACTCTGCCAGTTTTCTGCGGTGAGCGATTTGTGAAAATCGGCAAGCGAAGTGTTCGCGCGCGGTAAAAAAATCACCATCTCAAAAAGGCGGTTGCTGTAAGGCAAAGTGATGGCTTGAAATTTATCGTTTTCAAAATATTCAAAGCTTCCCGATTGCGTCATCATCGGCACACGTTTTTGTTGACCGCTACCGAGCGTGAAATTTTCTTCACGGGTATTTTTCGGGTCGAAAGTTTTCGTCCATTGCCCTTTGAAATAGATGGCATTGATTAAAAATAGAATGATGTCGCGGTCAATCTGGTCAACGATTTTATCTATCTTTCCACGAGTGTTGTCATTGACCCAACGATTGATGGTTGCAGCAGCCGCAGGGCTTAGAAAATCAAGCTCGCGAGCTTCGGCGTTGTAGAATGTCTGATTGGCGGTGGCAAACGTCGGATTGAAATGTGCGCCCTGTTTTACCCACAACGAATTGGCAATTTGCATTTGCACTTTGGGGTCGGCGGTTTCGAGCATTTTTTTCAGCGCCTGATTGGCGGCATTGAGGTCTTCGAGTTTGAAATTTTGAAGTTGCATTGCCTTGCGCATCGCTTCGGCGGTTTCACCTTCTGCGCCGTTATAAGCCATCGCAAGCGCAAATAAAATGCTGGCAGGTGATACGAAAATATTTTTATTGGCGGAATGTTTCGCCAGTTCCGCATAAAGTTTAAATCCGAATTGACGATTGGCGGTCATAAATTTCGGGTCAAGGTTCATTGTTTTTTGCTCCGCATGGTGATTTTTTGAATGAGGGTAACGGTGATGTTCAACTGTTGAACCTGCGGGCAACAGCCACCCGGTTGAAAAACTCACCAGAAAAAACACGGCGATTAATTTCATGAATTGCGTTTGTTTAAAAAACATGGGGTTCTCCCTGACAAACCGTTGATGGTTATTAGTGATTTCATTGAGCGTTCAACCTTCCCAGGCACGTAATGGTTGGACTCGTATGTAACTTTTCAAGTTGCCTCAAAATCCCAACAGCAGAGTTGCCGATTTATTAAGCAACCTCTGTGCCCGCTTTGTGAGAACCCTCTGTTGACTGGAGAAGCATTGAGGATGCTTAGAAAAACATCCTCTGCCTGATACATTCATGGCTATCAATTACGGATGACTTAAAGCTTATCGAGAACCGCAAGCACATCGCGGCTGTGATTAGCGGTATCGACTTTTTTAAAGACGTGAGCGATTTTGCCTTTTTCATCAATGATGAAGGTCGTGCGTTTAATGCCCCAGTATTTTTTGCCGTAATTATTTTTTTCCTGCCAGACGCCGTAGGCTTCGGCGACTTCGTGATTGGTGTCGGCAAGTAGTGGAAAAGTCAGCCCATATTTTCCGGCAAACTTTTGATGCGATGCTTCACTATCGGCAGATACGCCGATGACCACGGTGTTTTTAGCTTCGATGGGTTGCAGGTCTTGTTGAAATCCGCAGGCTTCTTTGGTGCAGCCCGGCGTATCATCTTTCGGGTAAAAATAGAGGACGAGGCGTTTGCCCTTAAAATCGCTCAGTTTGACAGATTTGCCTTCCGCATTGGTCAGCTTGAAAGCAGGCGCTTGGTCTCCGACTTCGGGTATCATCGCTAGTTTTGTTCTCCTTAATTTAGTGTGCTAGTATTTGCGCTCTGTTGAACGCAATTATTATTATTAGATTCGCTCTATCATAAGTCAAAATAGGAATCATCACATGAAAAAAGACGAAATTGGTTTTGGCATAGTCGGCATTCTACTGGGTTTGTTTATCGGTTTTTTCGTGGCAAACTGGACGTGGAAACCGCCGGCAAACGCTCCCGCAACTCCGGGCAGCGCGTCACCGCAAACCTCTGTCAATTCAGGGGACACACCGCAATTGCCCGCCGGTCATCCAACTGTTGACCCGAACAATCCGACGCCTGCGCGACCGCTTACGCCTGAAGAACAGGCGCGGGGCACAACCAGTCCAACGACACCGGTTGGCGGCGTCGAATTGCCTTCGCTTGATCCCTTACCGGCAAGCAGCACGGAAGAACGCGCCGAGAAAAAATATAAAAACATTCAGTTGTTAAAAGGGCTGCCGTCCGAACGTATCAATAAAATTATGTTCGCCTTTAAAGATTCGCTGGGCGTCGAATGTACCTACTGCCACATCCCGGATCATTTTGAAAAAGATGATAAGCCGACCAAACAGACGGCGCGCAAAATGATTGCGCTGGTACGCGAGACGAATGCCAAACTGGGAAGCACAGGCCGCGTCAGTTGCTTCACCTGCCACCGGGGACAAGCAAAACCGGCTGAATAAATCGAATGAATTTTAAAGCGGTTGCGGGTTGAATGAGTGGAAGGCATTGACCTCTTAAATCAATGCCACCGCCTTCCACTCATTTTCAGAAAATCATTGGCGAGCCAGTTAAGTGATAACCTCATTTAAAAATCTTCTGTCCGAAAAACGCTTTTCTGCTGAAAAGATGCAGAAGGTCAATCTGTTTGAAACCGACAAGATGTTTGCCGACCTCTATTGTCTGGAACCCGGTCAGGAACAGAAGATTCACGCGCACCAGGGTGCAGATAAAATCTATGTCGTCCTGGATGGCAAAGCGCTTTTTCACATCGGCGGTGAAGCCCATGAATTAGGGAAAGATAATGTGGTATTCGCACCCGCAGATGTGGCGCACGGGGTTCGCAACGCTTCGAGTGAACGGGTTTCGCTGCTGGTCTTTATGGCTCCCAATCCGAATAAAGTGTAATGCGGTTTGATGGTTGGGCTGGTTTGCAATCAGTTAAACTATCTACCGGATAAGCCAATCGGTTTTCGTCACTTGAAAGTATGGATAAGCTTGAAGAAAAAACCGCATTCGTCAGTTTGCAAACCGGCATCGGAGACATGCCTTTCGGCAAGGATGAATACCTGACGGAACGTGATGCCGGGCGCAAACGCGAGGCATTGAATTTTTTCCAGCGAGCTTATGAAGCGCAAATGGATGGCAATCTTGATGAAGCAGCGGATTGGTACAAACAGTCGATTGAAATTTATCCGACCGCCGAAGCTCATACCTTTTTAGGCTGGACTTATAGTTTTATGGGGATGCCCGACGAAGCGATTGAAGAATGCCATCAAGCCATTGCCGTTGACCCGGATTTCGGCAACCCGTACAACGACATCGGGGCTTATTTGATTGACCAGGGCGATTTGCGCAATGCCATTGACTGGCTCGAAAAAGCCAAACAGGCGCGGCGTTATGAGCCGGTATTTTATCCCTATTTCAATTTGGGTCGGGTCTATCAAACGCAAGGGAAGTTATTCGAGGCATTAAACGAATATAAAACCGCCATCGATTTGAACCCGAATTACAAACTGGCAATCAAAGCGTTTAGAACAGTACAAAGCAAGCTCAATTAACCACAACTAAAAAAATTTTCCATCATTCCAAAGGAGAGTAAATGGACGGATTTAATCAAAAAGGTGGGTGGATAGAAGTGATCGCGGGGGGCATGTTCAGCGGCAAAAGCGAAGAATTGATTCGCCGGGTCAGACGCGCGGAAATTGCCCGCCAGCGCGTGCAGATTTTCAAGCCGGTCATTGATGACCGCTTCGATACCAAACGAATTGTGTCGCGCGATAATCGCACGGTTGAAGCCATCGCCGTCAGCAGCACCAAAGAATTGCGCAATCATTTGACCTTTGGCGTGCGCGTGGTCGGCGTTGATGAAGTGCAATTCTTCGATAATGACATCGTCGATGTCTGTATGGAACTTGCAGACGCCGGGGTTCGCGTAATTGTCGCGGGACTCGATCAGGATTATATGCGGCGACCGTTTGGGCCGATGCCCGCGCTTTTGGCGGTTGCCGAGTATGTTGCCAAGATGCACGCGGTCTGTGTGCGTTGTGGCAATGCCGCGCATTATTCACAGCGGGTTTCGGGCGGCAATTCGCAAATCGAAGTCGGCGATATTTCTTATGAAGCGCGTTGTCGGCAATGCTATGAAATTTACCGCGCCAACGAAGAAGCGCGAACCGAACAGGCAAAAGTCGAACAGGTTGGCGTCCGTTCGTAAAATCGTTTTTCTAATTTGTCAGGATTGAGGCGGTCGCATTGCCGCCTTTTTCTTTGCCATCAACCACGACGCAAAAACTGTGAGCTTTTGCGTTGACTGTCAGGCGTTTGCTATTATTGCTCACTTCGTTAATATACAAATTGGCTGGCGATTGAGAAGGTTGAATGCGCTGCCATTCAAGGAACATCAACTTGGAGTCTTATTTTTTATGTCAACCGGTTTGACCGTTGAGGAACATCAATCCGCCAACGTACAGATGTCACCTATAGAGATTTTTTCACTCATTCGCCCGGAATTATTGCGCGTTGAAGAAGAGCTTGCCCATCAGGCGCAATCGGTTTCCGCTACGGTTTCGGAAGTGGTCACCCACCTGTTTGAAAGCGGCGGCAAACGGGTTCGCCCGGCGCTTTTGATTCTTGCCGCCAGAGCCGCAGGCGACCCCGCTTCGCAATCGGCAATTCGTATGGGCGCAGTGATGGAGATGTTGCATTCGGCAACTCTCATTCACGACGACATCATTGATGAGGCAAGTGTGCGTCGCGGTCGCGCCTCGGCAAATGCCAAATGGGGCAACAACGTTTCGGTGCTCGTCGGTGACTGGCTCTACATGACGGCGTTTGATGTCAGTTTACACGAACGCAGTTTTGAAATTCTTGAAGCGCTTACGGAGATGACCCGGTTGATGGTCGAAGGTGAAATTCTGCAACTCTCACTGATCGGCAATTCGGCAATTACTGAAAACCAACATCTGGAAATCGTGCGGCGCAAAACCGCCTTTATGTTTCGCGCCTGTGCGGAAATCGGCGCGCTGGTTGCCAAAACCAACGCCGAGCAGCGACGCGCCCTGGCGCATTACGGGTTATCGGTGGGCATCGCTTTTCAATTGATTGATGATGTCCTGGATTTCATCTCCACCGAAGACAAACTCGGAAAACCCGTGGTCAATGATTTACGCGAAGGCAAGCTGACCTTGCCGCTTATCTATTTACTCGAAGCCCATCCCGAATATCGCAGTAAACTGGAAACCGTGATGCATGAAGGCGGCTTTGAATCGGTTTCGATTGAAGAGGTTCTCGAGTTAATCGAAAACCATGGCTCACTCAGTCGCGCCCGTGATGAAGCCTTTCGCTATGCAAAGGAAGCCACTCAGGCGCTCAGCGTGCTTCCCGATTCCGATTACCGCAACGCGCTGCTCAGCATTCCGCAGTTCATCATTGAACGCGAGATGTAATGTTTTTTTATAGTTTTGTTGGCTTTTCCGCATTATCTGCGTTGAAATCCCTTCATCAACCTCCATATAATTCGCCCCGCTCCGACAAGTCAGAACAAAGGACATCCATATGAAATCTGTGAAATATATAATGCTCTCTGGCCTGTTGGCGCTGTTGTTTTCAGGAAGGATTTCAACCCCGGTCAGTTCCGATTCGCCCATGACAGCCGAAGACGATAATCTGGTTTATGCCGATTTTGAAAAGGTTCAGGATAATCGTCCGGTCAGCAATCGCGGCGGCTACATTCAAATCAATACCTATTCGGAAAGCCCGACTATGAAGAGTCGTTTTAAAGGTCCCGAACTGGTTCGTCTGAAAAAAGACGACCCCAATCACGCCCTGGCTTTCGATTACGAATTGCTCGCGCCCAATCAATATGCCGGAGTTGGCGTCGAAGTTCACGGGCGAGCCGATGAGGATGGCAAACCGGTTGGCGATGATGTCACGGGGTTTAAATATCTGTCATTGCAAATCTATGCCACCGGAGTGACCTCACTCAGGCTTGAATTCACCAGTCGAGGGCTTGGAATAAAAAATCTCCCTGCCTATCCGCAAACCACGTTTAAGGTCGGGGCGGGATTTAATACCTATAAAATTTCCTTGAATTCGCTGGCGCAACCTTCCTGGGTTGATACCCGCGTCAATCTCAAAGAGGTATTAAAACAATTGACTTCGGTTTCGCTGACCGCTTATTGCGAACAATGCAGACCGATCAGCGGAACGGTTGTTGTGGACAATATAATTTTCATAAAATAGATTTTCAATTCGCGAAATATTTTTGCAAAGCCTTAGCTCGACGGTCGATTGCTTCAAAGTGTAGACGCGGACACCTCGCAACTGTATATTTACACAGCAAATTCTACACGATTGGGAACCTGGGGATATGATGTATTGTGACATTTGTAAAGCTGATTTTCCTGATGGAATGACATACTGCAAATGGTGCGGGCAAGTCCTGCGTGAAAAGCGCACCGTCACCACGCACCTGCAAAAATGCCCGGTCTGTTCAACTCCCGTACAAGGCGATTGGGCGTTTTGCAATAGTTGCGGAGCCAATATTTTACAGGCTGCGCAGGAACCGATTAGTCCGATTTGCGCGCGCTGCGGCGCGGTCGTGCCATTTGGTGTAACCAATTGTTTACGTTGCGGTGAAGTGGTTGCCGCCGCACCGTTCTCACAAACGGCACCCGCTCCGGTAATTCCCGAACCACCGCCTGCCCTGCGCCCTTCAAAAGTCCATTGTTCGTTTTGCGGCGCAATGTTAAGCGAAGGCGCAGCCTACTGCAAAACCTGCGGGAACGCAGTCACCACGCCATCGGGACAACACCCGGCGCAATTTGCCACACAGGTTCATGTGCCACCGGCAGAGGTCGAAGAGGCTAACAAACCGACACAGGAAGTTCAAAGCAGCACCATTGAGATCAGTTCCCTGCCAACTGTTGAGGCAGATAGTGAAACCGTCGCGTTATCATCAATCCCTCAATCCAAACCGCAGGCTCCAACGCCACCACCGCAAGCAGTAACCGATAAAATCGAAATTGAAACGCTGGCGATTCACAGCCTGACCGATGCCATCAACAATGCCGACTCGGAAACTGTGGCGTTAAAACCCGACACGACGACCAGCCCGGTGTCTTCCGTAACCGCACCAACCGAATCGGTTTTCAATGGTGTTGAACCGGAGATTTCGTTTTTTATTGAACCGGAAAAACCGCAGGTTCAGGAACCGGTTGCAAAACCTGCACCGCCGGAAACCGCACTGCCGGTTGAAGAAAGCTGGCAGATGATTACCTCTGAGCCGGTTCAGCCGCCCGCTTCAACGCAGGTGTCCGGTGCACCGGTTCCCCCGGCGATTTCCGAACCCGACACCCATACCAAAGTGGTCTCTTCATTCACTTCGGAAAAAGCCGACGAACCGGTATTCGCGAAACCTAAAACCGATGAATACGCGACGCCTTATCCGGTAACCCCGCCGCCAACTGTTGAGCCGCCCGGCACACAACCTTTTCAATCGGCAGCAAACGATCTGCTCGGTGATGCTTTTTCCAATGCGCCGACCAAACAGGTTCCGATTTTAACGCCACCCGTTAATCAGCCTATGCAAGCGCCGCCGGTTGTCGCTTATCCGCAACCGGCGCAACAGCCCATGCCACACCCACCGGTTCAGCATCCGCCTTTCCCTTCGCAAAAAAAGAAGGGCTTTCCGGTGTTACCGCTGGCGATGGTTTTAATCATCCTGGCGGGCGCAGCCGCAGCCATCTGGTGGTTTGTGCTGAGAAAACCCGAACCCCCAGCCGCGAACACCAACACCTCGGCAAACACCAACACTTCGACAACCGCCAATACCAATACGGCAAACAGTAACACCAATGCGCCACCGGCAACCCCCGAAGGCATGGCGCTGGTCGCAGGCGGAACTTACACCATCGGCAGAGATGACGGCGAGGATATTGAAAAGCCCAAACACACCGTCACCCTCAAAGCTTTTTACATAGACAAAACCGAAGTCACCAACAGCGAATATAAAAAATTCATCGACGCGACAGGTCACGCGGCACCGTCCGATTGGGCAAACGGCGTCTTTAAAGCCGGGCAGGATAATTTTCCGGTGGTCAACATCACCTGGCAGGACGCCACTGATTATGCGAAATGGGCTGGCAAACGGTTGCCTACGGAAGCCGAATGGGAAGCCGCCGCCCGCGGACTCGAAGGCAAGAAATACCCCTGGGGCAATGAATTCAAATCCGGTATGGCAAACATTCAGACCAAAGCCATCACCGAAGTCGGCAAATTTCCTGCTGGGCAAAGCGCCAGCGGCGCGGTCGATATGATTGGCAATGTCTGGGAATGGACTGCCGATACCTTTGCCCTCTATCCGGGCAACGCAGACAAAATTCCCGAAGAGGCATCAGGCAATTATCGCGTCATTCGCGGCGGCGCATTTGATGGCGACCAACGCCACGATGGGTCGTACAGAGGTTATGTTGAAGCCGACAAAGCCTTCCCGAAAACCGGATTCCGTTGTGTGAAAGATGCTACACAGTAGTCAGTAACCGGTGGTCGGTAGCCAGTTGGAGCGGCTACCCGATTACCGATTACCGATTACCGACTACCGAACATGAAACTTAGCCACAAGTTCGCAACTCTTTGCGCGATTGCTGCCGGTTTACCGATATTGATAATTCTGGCGGTGGCTCTCTATTCCCTCTCTTCTTCAACAAATCTGCAAATCGATGAACGATTGAAAAAAGAGGCGCAGGTGGCGTTAAGCGTCGTCGAAAAACGCCGGGACGGGCTGCGCAGCGCGGCGCAACAACTGGCGGTCGATGTGGCGAATAAAGCTTTGGTGAGCAGCGACAATCAAGCTACGGATGCGCAACAGGCTTGGGCACGATTGCAGGATTTATTGCCGCGCGCGCAAAACGATTTCAACCTTGATTTCGTTCTGGTCGCAGACCCAACGGGTCGCGTCATCGCGCGCCATAACGGAAGACCGATGGCGGGTGAAACCATCGGCGATGCCAGCGCCAAAAATCCGCTTGCCGAAAAAGTCATCAGCGATGGCATCCAACTGCGCAATGCGCCGCAATCTTCAATCGTGGTTGAAAGCGGCGAACGACTCGCCAAACTTGGACTTGAGCAACTCGCGCAGGTTCAGGCAATGGGTGATAGCGGTAAAGTAAAGGTGACGGATGCCTTGATGGTCGAAGCCGCCGCCGCAATTTTCAGCAACGGGCGTTTTGTCGGAATGGTGCTGCTCGGTCAGATGCTTAACAATTATCTGGTCGCCAAGCCCGGCGCCAATGATTTGCAAACCCCTTTGATTGCCGAAGCCAGACAGACACTGCAACTCGATAAGCAGTCCGGGCAAGGGGTGATTGTCGCCTATAACAATGTGGTGATTGCTTCGAGTTTGACTTCGGCAACCGGCAACACAGGCTTATTGAACGGCGCAGACCTCAAATCCATTCAAGCCGATGTGTTAGAAGGCGAAGGCGGACGCCCGTATGCCTTCGCCTTGCAACCTCTAAAATCAATTGATGGGGCAACGGTCGGGGCAATCGGGGTCGCTTATTCAACAGATAGCATCAGCGGTTCGGGCAGCGGGATGAAATTTTTATTGGCAGGGATAGGTTTGTTGATGACCGGGCTTGCAGGCTTTGCCGGGTACTATTTAGGCAACAATCTGGCGATGCGTGTGAATACCTTAATCGAAGCGACCGACCGCATGAGCGTCGGCGAATTGAGCGCCCCGGTTCGCGACGATGCGGCAATCGGCAAACCTGTATTGCCGGAATTTTTATTGAATGATGAAGTCGCCAAACTCGCGATTCATCTTGATGACATGCGGGAAAGTTTCCGTCAGGCAATCGAGCGATTAAGAAAACGCTAAGGTCATCATCTCCGCTCAACCCTGTTTTACTCATAATGTTTATTACAATAATCGCAATGATTCCCGGATGACGCGCAACCAAGGCATGCGCCGGAGCGCGAGCGAATTTCATATGGTTCAACCAATGCCGTTCGCACGTCCGATTATGCAGGACGTTAGTTAGAAGAAGCGGTGTTGAAAGTAGTGAAGGAGGTTGGGGTATACTCTCGCTGAGGTAAATCACACTATGCATTTCAATCTTGACCACGCTATTGATATTTTGTCGCGCACCCCGATGGCGCTTCAAGCAATGCTGCAACAGCTTCCTGCGCAGTTAATCCAAAGCAATGAAGGCGATCAAACCTGGTCGCCGTTCGATGTCGTCGGGCATCTCATTCACGGCGAGCAGACCGATTGGCTTCCTCGCGCCAGGATGATCTTGCAGTATGGCGAAGCGAAAGCCTTCGAGCCTTTTGACCGCTTTGCTCAGTTCGAGGTCAGCAAAGGAAAAACGTTGGAAGAGTTGTTGAATACCTTCGCCCAGCTTAGAGCCGAAAGTATTCAAACCCTCAAAAATATGAACCTCACCGCTGAAGATTTTGAAAAACGCGGCAAACACCCGGAACTTGGAATCGTCAGGTTAGGTGAATTGCTTTCAACCTGGGTCGTCCATGACCTGGATCATCTGGTGCAGATTTCGAGAACTTTGGCAAAGCAGTACAAAGAAGCCGTTGGTCCCTGGCAAGCCTATCTTTCGGTTTTGAAATAAGCGAACAATTGCGATGAAGAATCAACGTACCTGTAAAAACGGACATCGGTATTTTAAAAGCAGCGATTGCCCGACCTGTCCGATTTGTGAAGCAGAGAGAAAACCTGAAAGCGGCTTCCTCTCATTAATCGTTGCGCCGGCGCGGCGCGCTTTGGAACGCGCCGGCATCACCACGCCTGCGCAACTTGCGCAGTACAGCGAAGAGGAAATTCTCAACCTTCACGGCATGGGAAAGACAACGATACCGAAACTGAGAAACGCCTTGAAAGAACAGGGGCTGAACTTCAGAGAACTGTAATCTGCAAAAATTCTGAACTCGCCCACACCTGGAGCTTTCTCAGTTATTTTCCGGCATTTTCAAATTTGAACGGCAACACATCGGGCATCACGCTGACTTCGGTCGTAAATTTCAACGGCGTTTTCTCGCCGATGTCATAAACCAGTTCGACGAAAAATGCCGTGAAGCCTTTTGCCGGTTTCGTCACCCGACCGACATAGATGCCGGGCTTCTCTTCTTGTAGCGTCGTGCTTTTATAAGCTGTGCCAATGGTATCGACGCGAAAATCCCGCGCATTTTCGTTGGTCGCCGCCCATAAATTTACTGCCTGCGGTTTATCTTTCACTTTGACCACCAGCGTCCCATCTTTTTCTTTCGTCCAACTAAATTCGGGGCGCGGTTTATTTTTGATGATGGCTTGATAAAAAGTGAGCAACACGTCGCGGGCATCCGACCCGGCTAAATTGTGTTTGACATTGGGCACATAGCGCAGATGTTTTTCGCCCTGCACTTTACCGAAATAGAACTGGGAATTATCGGGCAAAAAGAACTGGTCGCCCGAAGCATTGATTAAAAATTTGGGAATCTTCAAGCGTTCACGGCTGAGATAATTGTACGGGTCTTCGATGGCAAGGATTGCCTGATATTCGGGGGTGCCGATTTTTTTAGGAAACAATCCGTGATTGACATAATCCTTCAACGCGGTTGAAAAAAATCCATAAGCCTCGAAATGATGGCGGGTGATTTGTTCGGAATTGAGCGCATCAATCACCAGCGGCGCAATCGCGATGACCCGTTTATCAACGGTGCCGACCAGCCAGGTCGTCCAGCCGCGTTTGGATGCGCCCGATACCACGAATTGATTGACATTGCTTTTGCCTCCCGCCTCGCTTTTCATAAATTCCTGAATCGCATCCAAAGCGCGCGCGCCGCTTTTGACCATCGCCAGTCGCACCAGCCATTCATCATCTTTAGTCGCCATATGCTTGACCCGCGTGTAGGCAATCAAATCGTCTTCATAACGGGCTTGGTCTTTCGAGTCGGTAAAGAATAACGGTTGATTGGGAACCATTCCGAGTTCGGCAACTACTGAACCCGACTCAACCGCAAAGGTTCGCCACTGGTCGGAAATTTTCGTCGGCGCGGGGTCGTTGTTATTGCCGCCGCCGATGTAGAGAAAACCTTTATCGGTAGTGAGTTTTTCGGGTTTGATAATCGTCAACCAATGTTTCCACACCGGACGATCAACATCTTTTTCGCTACGCCAGGTTTGCGAAGTGAGTTCCAACACGTAACCCGTACAACCTTGTCCGGGAATCGTATTTACCAGTTTCCACGCATAGGTCTTATCGGGTTTGGCGATATAGCGGTCAAGCGCCGTTTGCTTTTCGGCTTTCTGGGCGGTCGCTGAAATTGCGAAAGCGAAAAACAGGAAAGTCAGAATAAAATTTTGGATGATCGCTTGGATGGTTTGCCTGTGATTGTTCATAGAAGCCTCCGTGATGCGCGGACAAAATTATCCGGCGGGTGATTGGCTGTCAAGCAGTCGCGTAATCATTCTAAGGGGATATTATCGCTTATCCATCGAGTAATGATTCTGATGAATAATCAATGTTCGGTTCATCAATGTTCTTTCAATCGTTGAACCGTCTTTAATCCGTGAAATATTTTTCAAAAATCATTTTGTCAGCAGTTTGCTTACCACACGGTTTTCGTTTTTGAAATACTCAATCGGGCTATCTTAACTGTGTACTTTACTCGGAGAAATTTATTTGTAATGATTCCACATCAATTCCGGCAAAATCTAAGTCAACTCGCGGTTTGAAAAACGGAGAATCAACATGAAATCCAAAAGTCGCAGAAAATTTATTCAACAATCAATTGCTGCCGGTGCAATTGGCGGAATTGAACTGGTAAACCATAACCTCGCCAGCGCCCAATCTGCATCATCAAGCGATAAAGTCGCAGGCGCCAATGATCGCATCCGGGTTGGGTTAATCGGATGCGGCGGACAAGGTCGCGGCGATTTGCGACAAATGCTTCGCCTCAAAAATATTGAATGTGTGGCGCTTTGCGATGTCGATGACGCGCAAAGCGCCCAGGCAATGCGGCAAATCGCCGAACCCGTCGGGCAAAAACCGGCGCTGGTTACCAGAGATTTCCGCAAAGTTTTAGACCAGAAAGATATTGATGCGGTCATCATCGGCACCCCCGACCACTGGCACGCCTTGCCGACGATTATGGCTTGTCAGGCGGGCAAAGATGTTTATGTTGAAAAGCCGCTATCCATCAGCGTCGGCGAAGGACGCCGCATGGTCAATGCGGCGCGCAAATATAATCGCGTCGTGCAGGTCGGCACCCAGCAACGCAGCGCCACCCATTTCGCGCAAGCGGTTGAATATGTCAAAAGCGGTAAACTCGGCAAGATTCGTCTGGTGCGCGCCTGGGCTTATCAGGATTGGATGGGCAACATCCCGAAGGTTCCCGATAGCGAACCGCCGGCAACCGTCGATTACGATATGTGGTTGGGACCTGCGACCAAACGCCCGTTCAATAAAAACCGTTTTCATTTCAACTTCCGCTGGTACTGGGATTATTCCGGCGGACTGATGACCGATTGGGGCGTGCATATGATTGATATTGCCGCGTGGGCAATGAATATGCGCGCGCCGCTTTCGGCGATGTCCATCGGCGGCAAGTACGGATTTCCCGATGATGCCGAAGAAACTCCTGACACCCAACAGGTGCTTTATGAATTTTCCGATTACAGCCTGATTTGGGAACATGCGACGGCAGTCGGTCGAGGACCGGAAGCCCGCGACCACGGCGTCGCTTTTCACGGCAACAATGGAACGCTGGTGGTTGACCGCGGAGGCTGGGAGGTTTATTCCGAAGTCGAGCGCAAAGGCAACGCCCGGTCAAACAAGATGATGCCGCTTCCCAGACAGGTCACCGGCAATGAAGAGTATCATTTTTTGCATGTGAAAAATTTCATTGACTGTATGAAATCGCGCAACAAACCCAATTCCGATGTTGAGATTGGTCATAATTCGACAATGATTTGTCATCTGGGCAATCTGGCATTTCGCCTGGGTCGCAAAGTCAACTGGGATGTTGATAAGGAAACCGTGAAGGATGATAAAGAGGCGCAAGGCTGGGTTACGAGACCCTATCGGGAACCTTGGAAATTGCCGAATGTGTAAGCAAGTTTTTTCGGTTGTCGCTGTAATGAATAGCGTGAAATCTGTATAATTTTTTTGCACGAATCATGTCGCACGGCTCGTGTGACCCTAATCCCAACGGAGGTTTCTTAAACAGATGAAAAGGATAATACTCAGCTCTCTCGTCGCGCTCACTCTGGGTCTTGGCATGTCAATAGTGGCAAAGGCTCAGGATCAAGGTCAGGATCAGCCCCAGATGATGACCACGAAAAAGAAAACCAAAAGAGTTAAAAAGGCTTCTTCAAAAAGTGCTCAGGCTGCCAACAGTCCTGCCGGATGCGTAGACCAACTGATCAAGCTCGCGGAAAAAGACCCGCTCATTGCTTATGAAGGAAAACCTGAAGACCTCGTCAACAACCGGTTACTCTGGAACGATCCGAAATCGAAATGCTACGTCGGCGGCGAGCAGGCGATGAGAAACAAACTTTTGGAATTAGCTAACACCTGGCGCAAAAAAGATGCGGCGACAGTGCGTTCAATGTTGCAGGAGATTAAAAGTTCATTACCGCAAACCTAAAAGTTTATTTGCCTAAAGGTGAGTGGTGAATGCAGCCCGGATTGATCACTCACCTTGGCTCTGCATCCTGATGGTTCGCTCCTGCATCTCATTCGGCATCATGTCAATCAATAAATATTGTATGAATAGATTACCGCTTTTCGGTCTTCTTGTTTTAACCCTCAGTCTCTCTTTTTACGGTTGTAATGTAATTAGCGATACCAAAATCGACGAAGGTGTGGTCATTGCGAAAACCGCGATGTTGAAATCTTCGACAGCCAAGGTGTCGCTCAATGTCAAAGAGCTTAAAAAAGGCGACCGTCTCGATATCCTCGAACAAGCGGAAATCAAAACGCCGACCGGCGCGATTCAGAATTGGGTTAAAGTCAAACTTACTCCGAGCGGTGATACCGGGTGGCTCGAATCGCGTTATGTCATCAACAAAACCTACCTTGATAAAACCAATGAACTGTTTGATAAATCGCGCGAGTTACCGGCTCAAGGTCTTGGGCGGGTAAAGGTATCCGCCAATTTGCGACTCGAACCCGGCGGCGAAGTGCTCACTTCTTTGAATCGCGGCACCAATGTGGAAATCGTCGGCAGAATTCGCACCATTCAAAAACAGGAAGACACCGACAGTAATCCCAACAATGACGAAGGGGATGCCAAAACCGTTTTATGGTATCAGGTTCGTCTGTCGGAAGGTGAAGTCTTGCGCGCCGGTTGGTTAGGCGCAGCCCAGGTTGAACTCGATGTGCCCGATGATGTTTTGCACCTTGAAGGCGACGGGCGACGCTTCACCGGTTGGGTGGTTTTTGACCAGACGAAAACCAAAAAAGGCGAAATTAAAAATAACTACATCGCCCTGATGAAGCGCGTTGATGGCGAAGCCGCTGTCGATTTCACTCGTATCTGGTTTTTGAATTATTCGCCCGATTTGGGGCGGTACATCAACGGTTATTTGATTGACGGGGTGCGCGGCGTATTACCGGTTAAGTTGGGAACCGCAGCCGGGGGAAAAGGGTTTATGACACAAGAACTCGATGAAAATGCCAGACCGGTTTCAATTTCATATGAAGTGAAACGGGTGAGCGCCGAGAAGGTCGAAGTTAAACGCCTGCAACCGCTGTTGCCGCAAAAACGAACTCCAAAAATCAAAAAATAATTTCCTATTGCTGTAGCTTTGCGATATGAATTTCATAGGAGTTCCCCTGCCTACTTTGCAGGCACATATGGGGATGCAAGTAAAATCTTTTATGAAAAGCCCTTTATTGTTTCTATAGTCATCACCGATTCACTTGCTTCAGAGTTCCCTATGAAATTGCGAATTAAATCAATGCTTTTATGGTTCACAGCCGGAATCGGCGGATTTGCGCTTGGCTTTCTCTTTGGCAGAGCCACCGCGAAACCAGTTTACCTCTTACTGCCGCTTCGTGAGTCTGAAGAACTGTCAAAGAAAAGTTTTCGTCTGGCGCTTTTACGCACGGCAATTTTTGGCATTACCTGTGGAATCGCAATAGTCTGTGCGGCTTACTATCTATTCAGTCCTAAAGAAAGCGAAAGCGTTGCCGAAAAGCGGATAATCAGTAAAGGTGAAACTCCGATTCCAACACCGCCATATATCAGAGATGATTGGTTAATGTATCCGACCGACCCACCGAAATACGTCAATCCTGACAGGAAAAATTTTGAGTCTTGGAACTTACGACAAAAACGCGAGCAAGAATACCTGGAAAAACAACTGGGGATGGAGAAGTAATTCATTCTTCGTTGGTTCTCCGAGATGAAGCTTAATAATTTAACTTTACCCCGCTTTCTTGAAACCTCTATGAATCTGACTGTATGATTGCCCGCTCAGACGACAGTGGAATCTTCAATTCAATCATTAATCCCGTACAGCAAATCATCATTTGAGATGGAGGACTGACCTTTGAAAAAAATTCGCGGCAAGTTACTTTTATGTTTAATCCTCGCATTGTTTATCCATGCCATTTCTGCAATCGCGCAACAACCGGAACAACGTGAGGAACCTCGACAACCACCCGATAAAATGAATCCGGGAACCTTTGCCGGACTCAGACTTCGCGGCATTGGTCCGGCATTCACCTCCGGGCGCATCGTCGCCGTTGAAGTCGACCCGACGGATAAATCCTGCTGGTATGTGGGCGCAGCTTCGGGCGGCATTTGGAAAACCACCAATGCGGGCGTGACCTGGTCGCCGATTTTTGATAACGAAGGTTCATATTCCATCGGCGTGATTGCCATTGACCCGAAAAATCCCCTGACCATCTGGGTCGGGGCGGGTGAAAACAATTCTCAACGTAGTGTCTCTTATGGCGATGGGGTCTATCGTTCGGACGACGGTGGCAAAAGCTGGAAAAATCTCGGACTCAAAGCCTCCGAACACATCGGGCGCATCGTCATCGACCCGCGCAAATCCGCGCATGTATATGTTGCCGCGCAAGGACCATTGTGGGGTTCAGGGGGAGATCGTGGGCTTTATAAAACCACTGATGGCGGAAAAACCTGGAATAAAATTTTAAACATCAGCGACAACACTGGGGTCACCGATGTGGTCATCGACCATTCAAATCCCGATACCCTTTACGCGGCTTCGTGGCAACGTCGCCGTCACGTTTACACCTTGATTAACGGCGGTCCCGAAAGCGCGATTTATAAATCCACAGACGCGGGCGCAACCTGGAATAAATTGCGCGGCGGTTTGCCCGCAGGCGATATGGGGCGTGTTGGCTTGGCGATTGCCCCGACCGACGCCAAAATCGTTTATGCCACAGTTGAAGCCGCAGACAATCGCAGTGGCATTTATCGCTCAACCAACAAAGGCGGAACCTGGGAACGCCGCAGTCCAAACATCGCACAAGCGATGTATTACGGACAGATTTCCGTTGACCCGAAAGACAGTGACCGGGTTTATCTGCCCAATGTTGTCTTTCAAGTTTCGGATGATGGCGGCAGGACGTTTCGCGCGCTCGGTGAACGCAACAAACACGTTGATAATCACGTCATCTGGATTGACCCGGATGACACCCGCCATTATTTAGTCGGCAGCGACGGCGGCTTGTATGAAAGTTTTGATAAAGGCGAAAACTGGGATTTCAAATCCAATATGCCGATTCCCCAGTTTTACGATGTGACGGTTGATAATGCCTATCCGTTTTATAACATCTACGGCGGCACACAGGACAATTATAGTTTCGGCGGGCCCTCGCGCACCCGTAGCGCGTCCGGCATTGTCAATTCGGACTGGATTGTTACCCTCGGCGGTGATGGGTTTCATTCACAAGTTGACCCCGAAGACCCGAACACCATTTATTCAGCTTTGCAATACGGCGTGATTGTCCGGTTCGATAAAAAAACCGGAGAGCGCGTCAGCATTCAACCGCTCGCCGGCAAAGGTGAGGACCCGTTGCGTTACAACTGGGATACGCCGTTTATCATCAGCCCGCATTCACGCACCAGACTTTACTATGCGGCAAACAAACTCTATCGCAGTGATGACCGGGGCAATACCTGGAAACTCATCAGCGGCGAATTGTCGCGCAATCTCGACCGCAACGCTTTGTCGGTGATGGGAAAAGTCTGGGGTCCTGATGCCGTTGCGAAAAATCAATCCACTTCGTTTTTTGGAAATTCGATTGCGCTATCGGAATCGCCGAAAAAAGAGGGCTTGATTTATGTCGGCACCGATGATGGCGTCATCAATATTACCGAAGACGCGGGCAAAACCTGGCGACGGGTTGAAAAATTTCCAGGCGTTCCCGATATGACCTATGTGAGCCGCATTATCGCCTCACAGCACGATGCCAATACGGTCTATGCGACCTTTGAAAATCATAAGAATGCGGATTTCAACGCTTACATTTTAAAGAGCACCGATGCGGGAAAATCCTGGACATCGATGAAAGGCAATCTGCCGGCGCATCCCTTGCTGGCGTTTGCCGAAGACCACGTCAATCCCAACTTACTTTTCGCCGGTTCCGAATTCGGATTGTTTTTCTCAATCGATGGCGGCGCGAAGTGGACACAACTCAAGGGCAATTTGCCGACCATTGCGGTTCGCGATCTGGCAATTCAGAAACGCGAAAATGATTTGGTCGTCGCCACCTTCGGGCGCGGGTTTTATGTGCTGGATAATTACACGCCACTTCGTTTGTTGAAACCTGAAATGCTCGAACAGGAAGCTACACTTTTCCCTGTTAAAGAAACTTTAATGTACATCGAATCGCAACCTTTGGGCGGGCGCGGTAAAGCTTTTCAGGGCGAATCGTTTTACACAGCGCCCAACCCGCCATTCGGCGCGACCTTCACTTATTATCTGAAAGAGAGTTATAAGACCAAAAAACAGATGCGTGTCGAAGCCGAACGACGCGGCAATGCCAAGTATCCCAACTGGGAAGAGTTACGTGCCGAAGAGGAAGAAGAATCACCTTCGTTGTTGTTCGTGGTTTCGGATGCACAGGGTAATGTCGTGCGCAGACTTACAGCCCCTGCTGCGCCGGGCATGAATCGTATTACCTGGAATTTGCGATACCCTGCGCCACAACTCGTTCAACAAATTCCCAATGCCGAAGAGAATCCTTTCTTTGAACCGCCGTCGGGCGGCTTGGTAATGCCAGGTAAATACACCGTGAAGATGTTCAAACGGGTTGGTGGGATTTTCGCACAACTTTCCACGCCGCAGGAATTCAACGTCACGGTCGAAGGATTGGCGCAGATGACCGCAGCCGACCGCGCGGCGCTCGTCGAATTCCAACGCAAAGTCGCGCGTTTGCAACGGGCGATGACTGGCGCGTTGGATGTGGCGAATAACGTTCGCACGCGGCTCGGACTCATGCGACGCGCCATTGTTGAATCACCGGGCGCGGATACCCGTTTGATTGATGATGTGGTGGCGCTCGATAAACGCATCAACCTCATTCTTCGCGCCCTCAGAGGCGATTCGGTGATTGCGGCGCGCAACGAAAACACCCCCGCAGGCATTAACCAACGTGTGCAAGCCGCCGCCGGGAGCCTGGCGTTCAGCATCCAGCGACCGACGCAAACCCAGATTGACCAGTACAACATCGCGGCTCAGGAGTTTGAACAGGAACTCGCCAGGTTGCGCACGCTGGTTGAGGGCGATTTAAGCAAACTGGAAAAAGCCCTCGAAGTTGCCGGAGCGCCTTACACGCCCGGACGACTTCCCGAATGGCGAGATCGATAAACCTCCTCATCATTTACCTTCATCAGGCGCGATTGGACGGCTCCATAAAATCCATCGCGCCTTTTTTCTTGTATTGATAACTTTCATTTTGAAAACCGTTCAAATTCCCAACCGTAATTGCAAAACCGACGTGACCTGCCTCGAATAAAAATATTTTTAAAATTTTTTTTCGATTTTGCAGAATAAATATTTTTTTTGGCGTCTATGGGTAGCAAGGACTATTGAGAAAGCTTTTTGGGGCCGGATTCACAAAATAGTTATTTGAATCGGCTGAAAAATATAACGATGACAGCCTACCGCTCAAGCTCATCGTTCAAATTGGTTGGCTCCTGCTTTTGGTCAACCAACCTGCGGAGATTCCCCTCCTCGCAGGAAAAGAGCCTCAGTCCTACCCAAAATCGGCTTATCGCCTGACAGCCGAGAGGCTCAACAAGGAGACGCGGGGAGAAAACGAGCCTCCCCGGGTCTCCTTAAAATTTTCCCGAAAGATTTTTTCATCCGGTAAATCCATATCGCTTTCTCTCCGCGTAATCACTGACGCCAGTGACAAACCGGCGCATTTCGTACAACACAATTTTTAACTAAACAATAAACCGGTGGTTTACCCATAAGATTTTCGGGTGAATTCAAACTATTTCAACACAGGATTAGGAGGATTGGATTTGAAAAAGACGACATCAATCATTTGCTCAACCATGTTAGTTGTTGCATTCGTGTTTCTTGCCCCCAAGGCTTCAGCGCAATCCGGCGATTCGCTCTATAAACGACTCGGCGGCTATGATGCGCTGGCAGCCGTGACCGATGATTTTATTGGCAGGCTAGCAACCGACAAACAACTCGGACGGTTTTTTCAAGGCGCTAGTGAAAGTTCGCAAAAGCGCATTCGTCAACTGGTCGTTGATTTTCTGTGCAACGCAACCGGCGGTCCCTGCCTGTATCTCGGACGCGATATGAAGACAGTTCACAAAGGCTTAAAGATAAATGAAAAAGACTGGGAAATTACGGTTAAGCATCTGGTCGCCACCCTCAATAAATTCAAAGTTCCCAAGAAAGAACAGGACGAAGTTTTAGGCGCGATTTCCGGTTTGAAAGCCGACATTGTCGAAGCCAAATAGCGATTCCCTTTTCAACCCACTACACATCCCTTGCTGAGAAGATTTCTAAAAGTCTTCTCAGCTTTTTTTTTGTTCAGCGCCCAATGAAACCTTGCAAGCAAATCTCTATGGGCGCATTCTTCAAACGTAAACTGCTGGATTTTCCTGGAACCAATATTTAATAAAGCGGGTTTGATAAACCAAACGCTCAAGTCGGTAAGTGTCTTGCAATTAAATTAAACTCAATGGCTGAACATTTGAGTCATTGAGGTATTCCAAACCTTGTGAAGGAAATTTCGCAAGCGCGAAGAGGTAAGCCATGAAAAATGCCGCGACGATTTTTATAATCCTCTCGATTTCTCTTTTATCGGGATGTTCTGTGGGACAAAACGATAGCAACACCCGAGATACTAATAAACCATCATCCGTATATTATGATCAACAGTTGCCTGCCCAGGCTAAATCTACGGCAGAAGTTATAAACGCCGATTCAGCGATTTCTAACGCTTTAATCACCACTGAAGGCGGGCGTACCCAACAAACTCAAAACGCTTCATTCAATGAGGCAACCGCGTCCGAGCAAAATCAACAGGTCATTGAACGCAAAATTATTCGCAATGCCAGATTGACTATCGAATGCGATGCGCCTGCCGAGTTGCAAAGTAAACTCAATGCTATTGCCGGTGAGTTTGGCGGCTTCGTGGTGACTTCGGATTATAAACAAAATGATAGTCGCAGCGGCGCAAGCGAAACGGTTACCGTCACCCTTCGCGTTCCCGCTGACCGGTTCGATGCGGTGATTGCGAAAATTCGCCCCATCGGTTCGCGCGTCATCAATGAAAATGTCACCGGGCAGGACGTCACCGAAGAGTTCATCGACCTTGAAGCCCGCATTAAAACTCAGAAAGCTCTGGAACAACAATTCCTCGACATTTTAAAACGCGCCGCGAAAGTTGAAGACGCGCTTTCAGTGCAAACGGAAATCGCCAATGTCCGCACAGAGATTGAACGCCTCGAAGGGCGCAAACGCTTCATCGAAAATCAAGCGGCGCTTTCGACCATCACCATTGTTTTGCAGACCCCGACACCGATTGTCTCATCAAATCCGAAAGGCTTCTGGTACAGCATCAAAGAAGCCTTTGGCGATGGCATAGACTGGGCGGCAGGTTTCGTTCTCGGTTTGGTTCGCCTGGCAATCGCAGCGATTCCGGTTGTGCTGTTTATCGGCATACCATTATTTTTGGTTTTACGATTGGCATATCGTCGCTGGCGAGCGAGTCGAGATGGTGATGCGCCCGCAGAGGATGAGCCATTGCCACAAACCCAAAGTTGACGTTTTGCAACGTGACGTTTCCAAAGTTTTGAGCTAAAGTTTTTGCGTTAGCGAAAATCCTTATTTACATTTCAGGGCAAACTCTCGCGGGTTTGCCCTTTTTTCAAACCACCTTCAGCCAGGCAATTTTTGTTCAAAGCACCGGGAACAATTTTTTCTTAAACGGTTTCTATACCACCAAGCGCCAAATCATTCGCTAACAATCGAGGTCATTCGGCATCCGAATAGCCCTTGGGATTGTTTTACTGTTGATTCGCTTTTTATTCGCGGCGGTTCCGATTTTGCTGTTTGTAGTTTTGCCGTTTCGATTTTTGCGCAAGCGTTGGCGACGCCCGATAGTTATCTCAAGGGCAGCCAATTCCACGCCACAAACACCCTGATATTTTAGAATTTCAATTGTGATACTTGTTGGTAATCGGCATGCGGCGGTCGCGTCCAAAGGCGCGCGGCGTAATTTTTATTCCCGGCGGCGCTTGACGGCGTTTATACTCCGCCGCATCAATGCGACTGATGACCCAACGCACGGTTTCCGGTTTGAAGCCTGCGGCGATAATCGCTTCGCCGTTCATATCTTTTTCAACGTACAGATGAATGATGCCGTCGAGAATATCATAAGGCGGCAGGGTATCCTGGTCGGTTTGATTAGGTTTGAGTTCCGCAGATGGCGGGCGGGTGATGATGTATTCGGGAATGACCGGCTTATCGCCGCGTTCGTTTAGAAACTTGCAGATGCGATAGACCAGGGTTTTCGGCACATCTTTCAGCACCGCAAAGCCGCCCGCCATATCGCCATAGAGTGTCGCATAGCCGACGCTCATTTCGCTTTTATTGCCGGTCGAAAGCACCAGTCCGCGAAACTTATTCGACAGCGCCATTAAAATATTGCCGCGAATCCGCGCCTGAATATTTTCTTCTGTGGTATCGCCTGGCAAATCATCAAAGGTCGGCTCAAGCATTTTCAAATAGGCGTCAAAGGTGCTTTGAATTTCGATGACCTGATAATGCACGCCTAAATTTTCGGCGAGCAGTTCAGCATCCCGGGCGCTCTCGCTTGATGAATAAACCGTCGGCATAAATACGGTGTGAACGTTTTCCGCGCCGATGGCATCTGCGGCAATCACCGCCGTGAGCGCCGAATCGACGCCGCCCGATAGACCAATAAAAACTTTATCGAAGCCGTTTTTGCGAATGTAATCGCGGGTTCCCAGAACCAACGCCGTATAAACTTCAGCTTCCTCGCTGAGTCGCTGGTAATCATGATTCGTCAGTTGTGGTCGTTCACTTGAATGGCGCACATCCGCTTCGAGTTGAATCGTATAAACCGCTTCATCGAATTTGGCGCGAATCTTTTCACGACGACGACGCGGATCGTGCAGGCGTTCGCCGAACACCCGTTCGGTATCGATGTCTGCAATGATTAAATCTTCTTCAAAGGCTTTACCGCGCGCGATAATATGCCCGCCTTCGTTGATGATTAAGCTGTTGCCATCAAATATCAGTTCATCCTGTCCGCCGACGAGGTTGCAATAGGCAAGCGCCACGGCGTTGTCTTCGGCGCGGGTACAGAGCATGCGTTCGCGGTCATAGGTTTTATTGGCGTGATAAGGTGAAGCGGAGATGTTGATAATCAAATGGGCATCGCCAAACAGCGATTGTGATTTGTCGGGACCGCCCGGATACCAGATGTCTTCGCAGATATTCACGCCGATGCGGGCATCGCCGATGGCATAAACCGGAAAGGTTTTCCCGGCTTGAAAATAACGCTCTTCATCAAACACGCCATAATTCGGCAAATAGGTTTTGTGATAGACATCGACGAGTTCGCCGACGGCAATCACTGCTGCGGCGTTATAAATATCCGAACCATCGGTATCGACAAAACCGACGACGATGAGTTGTTTGCCGCTGGCTTCGATGATGCGCTCAAGGGCGCGACGATTTTCCCGCGCGAAATGGGGTTTTAAAAGCAGGTCTTCGGGCGGATAACCCGGCAGCGAGAGTTCAGGAAAAATCGTCACATCTGCGCCAAATGCGCGGGCTTGATTCAGGTAATCAATCACGCGGTCAACATTCGCCGACAGGTCGCCGACTGTCGGATTGATTTGCGCCATTGCAATTCTGAGAATGTTCATGAGTTTACAAGAGTAAGCCGACTATTGGGGTTTTGATGCAATGTCAGCAGCGATTTCCTCAACAGATAGAGATTCAAATAGTGTCTGTCTTTCATCCGTGTAGTTGCCATACCCTTGGGTAAACTGGTTAATAAACCTCAAAGTATTTGCAACGCCGATATTTTTGCAGAGTACGTTAATCGCTTCATGAGTAATTTCAGCCAGTGGTTTAACTTCCGTTGTCATTTTCCAATTCCTCTAAAAGCTGAAGTGGCGAAACCACCGTCAATGTCGGTTTTACCAAAGCTTTTGCTTTTTTCAAAAGTTTATCATCACAGGTACAAAAGTAATTTGCTCCACCTATCTCTGCTGCTGCCAGATGCAAAGCATCCAAAGCCATAATTCCTGCTGCGGCAATTTCCTTAGCACGATTTTTTATCTCCTCATCAAGTGTAACGACCGTTGTTGAATATTGCAGCACTTCGAGTGCAAATTCTTTTCGGGCTAAATTGACGCTTTGGTTAATTTCAAACAACAAAACCTGTGAGCTAATCAATTCAACCAGATTTTTCTCGCATAACTCAATGATGAATAAAACAGCTTCGGATTCGAGCAAGATACGAATTTGCGATTTACTATCCAGGGGTCGTTGCAAACTGCAATTATCAAGATAAATTTTCATAACTGATGCAACGGGTTAAAGATTAACCATTCCGGAAATTTATTCAGCGTCAAAAAACTTGAGCGCCATTGCGCCGTGGGTAGCGGCTCCGCCGGCGCGCAGAGCGGCGGCAAGGAAAGCGGTTTCGCTGACCTCTTCGCGGGTCGCGCCGACTTTTTTCGCGGCTTTGGCGTGGGCTTCGATGCAATAAGGGCATTGCGTCGTGAAAGCGACGGCAAGGGCAATCAGTTCGCGGTATTTAACAGGAATGTTGCCGCCTTCGCGCCCGACGATGCTGTTTAAATTAAACCAGGCTTTGAATTCTTCAGGCGAAAGCTTAGACATTTCCTTGAGCAATTTCATATCGTTTTCATCGTGATAATGTGACATGGTGAATCTCCTTTTAAGCTAGGTTAGTAGTTTTCAGGTAAATGATAACGACCCAGACAACACCGCTTAGAACACCGTAAGCGGTACTGGCAATAAACGCGCTGCGATGGTAGCGCGACAGGTATCTATTTTGAAATTGAAGAAAGGCGATAAAAGATAGAATAATCGGAGCAACCACCAACAGATAGGCAGCTCCGAGACTTGCCAGTCCAGACCAATACCAAAAAAGTTTTGTGTAAATTAACAGAATTAGTCCACCGTAGGTAAAAAACAAAAAAAAGTAGGTAAGGGTAGGTGGAGAACTGATTTCATCACGATTCATTTGGTGGCATAATCGCAAATAATATTCGAAGCCAAATAATGGGAAAAGGATGTGTATTAAAGTTGAGAAGACAACTTTCATTTTAGTTGGTTTACATCATTGAATCACATCGACCGTATCGACGATGCCAACGACGGCGGCATCGACGGGCATATCTTTACAGCCTTCAGCCATGCGCGCTGAACTGCCTTGCACAATGATAACGGTTTCACGAAAGCCTGCGCCTACGGTATCAACGGCGATAACATGGCTTTTTTGTTCCTGTCCGTTTTCATCCACCAGTCGCGCGATCAGCAATTTGCGCCCGTGCAGGCGTTCATCTTTGCGCGTCGCGACAACGGTTCCGACAATCTTGGCTAATAACATATTTTCGGTAATCAGTAATCGGCAACCGGTAGCCAGTGGCTGATCATAACCAACCACTGGCTACCGACCACCGGCGACCGTTATCTGGATTCGTTCGTCACCGGGAGTTCTTCGTCAACGGCGTGATGCGGGCGCGGGATGACGTGAACACTGACCAGTTCTCCGACGCGGCGCGCGGCGGCGGCTCCGGCATCGGTGGCGGCTTTGACGGCGGCAACATCGCCGCGCACTATCGCAGTCACAAATCCTGCGCCGATTTTTTCGTAACCGACCAATGTGACATTGGCGGCTTTGACCATCGCATCGGCGGCTTCGATCATGGCAACCAGTCCTTTGGTCTCAATCATTCCAAGTGCTTCCATATCGTCTCCTATGTGTAGTATTCAGAAGCCAGAATGAAAATTTCCGGGCTTCATCTTGAACTCCCTGTGGTGATTTAAACTTTGACAAAAACTCTTTTGGTTTTGGTTTCGCCTCGTGGGTTTTTGGCGGTCATTTCGATGGTGATAGTTTTGCCATCGGGCGAAAGCATCCATTTCCGCGAAGTCACGAGTTTGACGACACCCTGTTTGGTGTTGATGGCGGCTTCCTCGCTAATGTCCAATCCCCAGCCGTCATTTGACCATTTGGCAAGGCGTTTTCCTTCGCCGGGTTCACCGCCGTACTGCGCCACATATTTGGTTTCCTGTCCGCCAAGCGCATAGCTGTCATTGACAACACTGGCAAGCATATCCTGAGCCGGATAAACTTTGGTAACGACGGTCATGTCATCGCCTTTATGGGTGATGGTCATCACTTGATCCATGCCTTGCGGCACCCCTTCACATTTGGCGAAATCCAATTTCCATTTGCCGTTGTAATCGGGTTTCGGACCCGCCCAAGCCAGACCCGTAAGCATCAACCAAACCAAACCGATTAAAATACTTCTTCTCATCATCCGATCTCCTGTGAAAAGGTAAAGCGCAACTGCCTTTTCGCTTTACCGGAATTTCACGGCTGGGCTAATCATCATCCGCGCATCTGTTGCGCAATCAATCGAGCCGCTTCTGAAATCAAGGCGCTCAATTCACTCTTGGTAAGCGTCACCGTCTCTTCGTCGGTCGCGTCGGTCGCGGTCGAACTGACCGTTTGATTTTCGCGCCCCGGCAAATACCCGCAAACCTGTCCGCCTCGCGCATCCGGCGGCATGTAACCCGCACGTTCGCGCACGTCTAATAATTTGCCAATCGCTTCAGGCGGAATCTCTTTCGGCTGCCCGACGAGTCGAGCAATCAAAGCGATTTTCGCGAAATGCTCAAGCGTTTCCATGCGATAGTATGCCGAATCCAAATCGCCGCCATAAGCCACCGCACCGTGATTGGCGAGCAGCAAGGCGTCGTGATGCGGGATAAACGGGGTGAGCGATTCGACCAATTCATTGGTCGAAGGCGTCCCGTAAGCCGTCAGCGGCACACATCCCAAAGTCAAAATCACTTCCGAAAGCAGTGGTTTATCGAGCGGCACATTGGCAACGGCAAAACCGGTTCCGAAGGGCGGATGCGCGTGCACAACTGCATGAACATCAGGGCGCAGGCGATAAATTTCCCGATGCATCGAAAATTCCGAAGACGGATTGCGTTCCTCCTTGCGGAGTTTATTGCCGTCAATATCGACGAGCACCAGGTCGCTTTCCTTCATGCGACCTTTGCAAATCATTGTCGGCGTCGTAACGATGGTGCCATCCGAAAGCCTTGCGCTGATGTTGCCATCCGACGAAGCGATGTATCCGTTTTCATAGATACGCCTGCCGATTTCAACAATATGGTGTCTGATTTCGCGCTCGATATGCATGGCTTAATGAGAGGCAAAGATTAGCATAGTCATTTATCATCTGTCATTGGTGTTTTATGATTTGTACTTCGTGCCTGGTATGTTGTGCTTTGCATCTGTACTTGAATAATGAATCGGTGCTCATTCAGGTATTCGCATTGGGATATTTGCTTTATAGCAAGCTAAAAACTCAGGAGAAAGACCAGGCACCAAACACCAAGCACCAAGTACAAAGCACCAAGCACAACTTACCCACTCGCTGTTGACCATCCTTCCTATGCTTCCTATAGTCAAAGGGTGATGCAAAGACCGCCGCAAATGCCTTCGATACTCTCTACACGGCAATCCTATCAATGGATTAATCGGTTAGCGAACAAACATAAAGCATTTATCGAACACCCGCTTTCAACGGTTAAACAGGAAGCGTTAGCTGCCTGGGTTGAAGTTGAATTTCTTCAATCGGTGTTGGCGCTTGAGGGTGAAGCGGTTTCCCGCGAGGAAATCTCGCGGTTCGCTGCCTCTGAGACCCTTTCGGGTTCTGAACCTGCGGCTTTATTGAACCAAACGCTCAGGGCATTTCGCGAACTGAAAAAAATCGCACAAAATGACAATGCCCGGCTCGATTTGAATTTATTATTGCGATTGCAAAATTCCTTTGGCGCGGGGGCATTGCGAAAAACCATAATCGAAGGCTCATCCATTCGACCGGAAAATCTGCCAATCATTGTCGAGCATGCCTGTCGCTGGTTTACGATGCATTCGATAACCGAACTCAATCCCATCGAACAGGCGGCAATCGCCTTTTTACGATTTATGGAAATTGCGCCATTTGAATCGGGCAATGAACGGACAAGCCTGCTGGTCGCGAGTTTTTTAACGGTGAAAAAGACCCTGCCCCCGATTATTCTGCGTCCTCATCAACATGCGGATTACCGTATTGCCCTGTGTGAAGGCTTGCAGATGAACACCCAACCGATGGTCGAACTGGTCGCGCAATCCATCGAAGCCACGTTGGATGAGATGTTGCGAAACATCATTTGAATATATGGATAACCAGGAAAACCCGATGGATAAAACAACTGAAAGCATTCTGGTGGCGGTTGATGATATGTTTTTCGCTGCCAAAATCCTCGCGACAGCCAAAACCCTTGGTAAAACCATCGAACGGGTAAAATCAACGGCTGAAATCCAGAATTATTTAGACCAAAAATCACCTTCCCTATTGCTTATCGATTTGAATGCTACGAAATTCGACGCAATTGACCTCATCCGGGCAATAAAAGCCGATAAAAGGTTAGAAAAACCTTTCATCGTCGGTTTTCTTTCCCACGTTCAGGTTGACTTGAAAAACCGCGCCCTCGAAGCCGGTTGCAATGTGGTGATGCCGCGTTCGGCGTTCTCGCAAAAGCTCGCAGAGGTTTTGAACGGAAATATCCAGTAACCTGCCGCAAATAAAATATTTCTTATAAAAAATTTGAATTTTTTTTCGTAACCATTCAATTTTTTCTTCCGTCTTTAACCGGTGAAGGCAGAAATGGAGTTACGGCTTTCAGGTTCTTTGTAAATTGAACACGCTTGTCGAACCGTCGGTTCGCGAATTTGCTGAACAAAAATCTACCGATGACGTTTAACCTGCGGTGAGTCAACGGGCGCAATCCTGCCGCAAATGACAAATCAGTGGAAACGGATGTTGATTTTTTCAGTAATATTTCCAGATAAGCGTGGAAACCAAAGTTCCAACAACCGACAATGAGGAATTCGTGGCCAATGCTAATTCGGCTGTGGCGATTGGAGGACTACAGCAGAAACCAGTGGAAGCGATAAGCGACGACGATGTAATCAACCGGGTTCTCGAAGGCAATCAAGACGCTTTCGAGATTCTTGTACGCCGTTATAGCCCGCGTGTGTTTAGCATTATCGGGTCGTTTTTTCGTCGCCGGGATATGGTTGAAGACATCGCCCAGGAAGTTTTCGCGCGGTCTTACTTTTCGCTCACAACCTTTACTCTCGGACGCTCATTTGAAGCCTGGGTTGCAAAAATCGCCGTCAATGCCTGTTATGACCATCTGCGTGCCCAGCGTCGCCGTTCGGAAAATCTCGCTCCGCAGTTTATGGAAGAAGAGGATGAATGGCTCGAATTACAGATGATCGAGGCGGCACGCGACCGCCACCTGAGTTCCGAACGCCAGCGCGAAGCCACCGACATTGCCGAGAAATTATTGGCAAAGATCGAACCCGAAGATAGACTCGTGCTGGTTTTGTTAGACCGCGATGGGTACTCGGTTCAGGAAATATCCGAAATGTTAGGCTGGGGACAATCAAAGATTAAAGTTCGCGCCTTTCGTGCGCGGCGCGCTTTGCGAAGCGCAATGAAAAGGCTTCTGCTCAGCGCAGAAAATAAACAAAAACAGAAAAAGAAAAAATAAGAAAGAGTCATCTTTGCAAGTTTGTTGATGAAAAGGAGCATGAAATCGATGGGGTGCAGAAAAGTTCGTAAAGCGTTTCCGGCACTAAGCGGAAACGCGAAAGCTCAGAACCTCGGTAGTGATGAGCGCAGAGCCTTGCAGGGACATTTGGAGACCTGTTCCGCCTGCGCTGCGGAGTATCGACTGTTTTCGCTGTCACAAACGGTTCTCGATTTAACGGCATTGCCGGAAGTCATCGAACCGGATAAGGATTTTATGGCGGCGCTGCGGGCGCGAATCGCCCGTGGACCGGAGAGTTTTGGCTTGCCGCAAATCGGTGCAGACGAATCAATGGCGACGATGCTTTGGTTGACCGCCAGACAAATGTTTCCGGCGATGGCTTTGTTGTTGCTGTTAATCATCGGCGCAACCTTATTATGGAGTCATCCGGCGTCAACCGAAAAAGGCACGGCGGCGCGTATCGAAATTGCTGAACCGTCCGCAGACGATGTCATTGACTCAACATTTATTGTTGCCGAAGAGAGGTTGAACCATGGAAAGTAAGAGCAAAACCAAAGCCCGTTTGATTATCTTTTCGATTTTCGCCATCGGCTTTTTTGCCGGCGCGCTCGCCATGAATCTTTATGAGCGCATGACCAGTAATGACGAGAGTCCCGGAAACCACAAACCGCAGGAGTTCATTATCAAACGCATGGATCAGCGGATGAACCTTTCCAAAGAGCAGCACACGCAAATCCGCGCCATCCTTGATGAAACCTTTGACCAGTTCAAAACCTTGAGAAAAAGCATGCGCGAAAACATCAAGGAACTCAAAGTGTACGAAGGCAAATTCGATGAAGTCCGCCAGAAGGAACGCGAAAGGATTCGCGAGGTGCTCAGTTCCGATCAGTTGCCGGAATTTGAAAAGATGATTCAGGAAATGGAAAAACGGCGCGAGGAACAACGCCAGGAAAAATAAATCCCGATCTCTGCTCCCGATAAAAACAGTGGACCCAAACAGTAGGAGACCCAGTTGATGACAAGGAAGTTGAAAATGAAAAAAATTATCACCATTACGCTTACCATCCTTTTATTAATTGCCAATATCAGCCCGATTGCCCAAGCCTACGACGGCGATGGCGAAACCCAAAGCGTCAACAATTCAGAAATTCACGGCGTCGTCACCGACGAACAGAATGCCTTTCTGGTTGCCGTAACCGTAACCCTTGAAAACGCGCAGGGTGAAAAAGTCGCCACCACCACCACCGATGAAAAGGGGCGCTACCGATTCAACAATATTAAACCGGGAATTTATCGGGTAAGCGTTGAACTCGAAGGCTTCGCGAAATTCATCCAGGAAATCGACCTCACTTCCCGCAAATCCATCGAACAGAATATTCCCTTAAAGGTTTTCATTCAGGAACAGGTGGAAGTCAAAAATGATTCGGCAGGAATTTCTACTGATTCGGACAAAAATTTAACCGCCACGGTGATCACTGAACGCGAACTCTCAGCTTTGCCGGATGACCCGGATGAACTGCTTGACGCTTTAAAACAGATGGCGGGTGTTGATAATGCCACGGTCTACGTTAATGGATTCCGCGAAGGTGGACGGTTGCCTTCCAAAGAAGCGATTCAACAAATCCGCATCAACTCGAACCCCTTTGCCCCGGAATATTCCGAACCGGGACACACCCGATTTGAAATCGTGACCAAACCGGGAACCGATACCTTTCACGGCGGCTTCAATATGAACTTCAACGATGAATCATTGAATGCGCGTCAAGCCACCGCAAATTTCAAAGCGCCGACCCAGATGCGCAACTACGGCGGCTATTTCAGCGGTCCCATCATTCGTAATCGCTGGGGCTTTTTCTTTGACGCCAATCGTCGCGAAAATGACGACAACGCTTTTATCAATGCGATTATTCTGCCGACCGACACGCTGACGCCCACACCGTTCGTCACTACTCTGGTAAATCCGATGCGCAGTCTTAATGTGTCGATTCGCACCGATTATTTATTGACCAAAAAGCACACCATGGGACTATGGTATCGCTTCAGTAAAATGGACAACACGCGAAATGGCGGCGATTTCAGTTTGCCGGAAACCGGTTCGACCTCATTTTCAAAAGATAATACCTTGCGTTTTTCATTGACCACGATTGCTTCCGAACATGCGGTCAACGAATTCCGTTTTCAAATCAATCGTCGTTCAAATGGCTCGCGCGCTTTAACCGATGCGCCCGCCATCATCGTCAGTGAAGCCTTCACATCGGGCGGCAATCAAGGGCAGTTATTCTCCGATAGAACCACCGATGGGTTGGAAGCTTCCAACGACATCACCTATACCAAAGGCAAACACATCCTCAAATTCGGATTCCGCGGCGAAGCCACCAAACTTTCCAATATCGACCAATCAAATTTCGGCGGCACCTTCCTTTTCGGTTCCGATTTTGAACGCGATGCGCAAGGCAATCGCCTTCTGGTTGACGGCGCGCCGGTGCCGATTTCATCGCTGGAACTTTATCGCCGAGTGCTGACCGATACACCGGGCTATGCGCCTTCGCAATTTTCCATCAATCGCGGCGACCCGTTCATCGGCTTCACGCAGTGGGAATACGGTATGTATTTTCAGGATGACTGGAAAATCAAACCGACCTTGAGCTTTTCATACGGTATTCGTCAGGAATTCCAAACCCATCTCGATGACAAATTCAATTTCGCGCCGCGTTACAGTTTGGCGTGGGTTCCTGATAAAGCCAAAAGGAGCACCATTCGCACGGGCGGCGGCATCTTCTATAGTCGTCTGGATACCGGAATTACCTTTAACACCATCCGCAATGATGGCATTCGCCAGCGCAATTTCGTCATTGCACAGCCCAATTTCTTCCCGAATATTCCTTCATCCTTCAGTTCAGCGCCAACCAGCGTGGTGTCGATTCGCGTCAAGGATGAAAGTTTGAATGCGCCCTACCAGATATTGCAAACCGCGAGTTATGAAAGACAGTTGAACAAAACCATGTTTGGAACGGTTGCCTATACCTATACTCGCGGGGTGAATTTGCTGAGGACGGTCAACATCAATGCGCCGGTGCGTGATGCCGACAATAATCTGGTCAAACCCAATCCCTCACAAGGCGCGATTCTCGAATATCAATCCAATGGCATGTCCAACCGCCACGAATTGCGTTTCGGTTTCAGAACCGCATTCAGCCGCACCTTCACGATTTTCAGTAACTACGTCCTGGCTTCAACCAAGAGCAACACCGATAGCGCGGGAACTTCACCGGCTAATCCCTACGACCTGGCGGCGGAATATGGGCGCTCCAGTAACGATGTTCGCCATTCGGTTTTTCTCGGCGGTTCATTTACCACAAAATATGGATTCCGCTTGAGTCCGTTTATGAACATACGCTCAGGAGGTCCGTTTAACATCACCACCGGTCGCGATAACAACCTCGATACGGTCTTTTCGGATCGCCCATCATTTGCCGCTGCCGGCACCCCCGGAGCCGTTGAAACCCGATTCGGCATTTTCAATCCGAACCCGCTTCCCGGCGAAGAACTGATTCCGCGCAACTACGGCGATGGGCCAAGTAGTTTCAATTTGAATATGAGTATCTCGAAATCCTTCGGGTTTGGCCCGCCAATTGGCGGCGGTTTCCCTGGAATGTCAGCGCAAAGCGGCGGACAAAACAATAATCAAAATGCCCAGAACAACCAGCGTCAGGGGGGCAATCGTGGCAATAACAACCGCGGCAATAACAACAACAACTCCGCAATGGGACAGGCGATGAATCAGATGGGGTCAGTGATGATGCGCGGTGGCGGCGGACCCGGTGGCGGCGGACCTGGTGGTGGCGGTCAAGGTGGCGGCGGTGGCATGATGCGTGCCTTTGGCGATGTCCGTCAAAAATATAGTTTGACGGTTAATGTCAACATCAACAATATCCTGAATCATACCAACTATCGATTCTACAACGGCGTTTTAACCTCCCCGCTTTTTGGTCGTTCAAACAATGTTGATAATGCCCGAAGAATCGAACTTTCACTGAGATTCGGGTTCTAATTCGGAACCGTAAAATTGTGGAGTGAAAAATGAAAAGTACATTTGAGTTAATCACTTTGTTGGCTCTGGTTTTCGGGGGCGCGCTGATGACGTCGGCGCAGGATATGCCTCCGCAAGGACCTCCGCCGGGAATGCAGATGCGCCAATTCCCGATGCCAACATTTGCTGATTTCGACAAAAATAAGGATAAGAAAATCAGTAAAGAGGAATTTCAAGCGCAGGTTCCATCTTTTATGGCTGATCGGTTTGATCGCCTGGATACCAATAAAGATGGTTTCCTCGATGAAGCGGAATGGAATGCTGTAACGCAGGGGGGATTTAGAGGTCCGCGAACCGGTGAAACCCTGGTTAAATTTCTTGATGCCAATAGCGACAGTAATATTTCAACAGCGGAGTTCGCAAAAATTCTCGTCCTGTTCGATTCGCTGGATAAGGATAAAAACGGCGAATTGACGATTGATGAAGGCAATGAATTCTTCCGCGCATTGAATCAAACCGATGCCTCAAACAGACCGGCGGCTCCGCCTCAGGGACAGATGAATCGTCAAATGCCGACCTTCGCGGATATGGATAAAAATAAGGATAAAAAATTAGGCAAAGATGAGTTGCCCAATCCCATGATGATGGAGCGTTTCGATACCAACAAAGATGGCTTTATTGATGAAGCGGAATGGAACACCGGGATGCAGAGCTTTAGAGGTCCGCGAACTGGCGAAACTTTAGTTAAATTCCTCGATGCCAATGGCGACAGCAAATTGTCAAAAGATGAATTTGCGAAAATGGTTTCTTCGTTCAATGCGTTGGACAAAGATAAAAACGGTGAAATCACCGCAGAAGAAGGTAATGAATTTAATCGCGTGCTGACCCAACTGGCTTCTGAAGTTGCCAATAAAGCGACCGGCGGCGTTGATGTCACGCAGTTATTTACCAATCTGGATAAAAACAAAGATGGTAAGATAACCGCCGATGAACTAACCAGTGAAAAAACCTTCAAAGCCTTAGACCTAAACGGGGATGGTTCAATTACCAAAGAAGAGGCTACCGAAGCCTTAAAGAAACAGGCTGAACGGAAGAAAGCCGCTTCTTCACAAAACTAATCCATCAAGCTTGCACTTTTAAGCGCCTGACGATTTAAGATTCATTTAATCGTCAGGCGCTTTTTCTTGTGGCATCAATCCTTCATCCATCCCGCAAATAAAAATTTTCTGCTAATCTCCGGTTTCTTGTCATATAGTTGCTTCTCCGAATCGACTAATCTAACGAACTGAAAATACGAGCTGCTGATTGATGAACAGCATTGATTTAAGAGTTGAATTGGAGCGCCACCACAGCGATAGCTTCGGCTGGGCGTTAGCCTGTTGTTCACGAAATCCGGCAGATGCCGAAAATGTTTTGCAGTCGGCTTATGTGAAAGTTCTCGAAGGCAAAGCGCGGTTTGATAACCGGTCATCATTTAAAACCTGGTTATTCGCAATCATTCGCAAAACCGCGATTGATTATCACCGGCGCGAAACCTTGAAGCGATTGTTACTGGTTCGACATCGGCAAAATTTGGTCGAATCAACTTACGGTCATTTTGATGAAGAGGTTTTTCACACGGAAATTCAGGGAATTTTCAAACAATCGCTTTTAACTTTGCCCAAAAGGCAACAGGAAATTTTACAGTTGGTCTTTTATCACGAGTTGAGTCTGGCAGAAGCCGCTGCGGTGATGCAAATCACGCTTGGCGCAGCGCGTAAACATTACGACCGTGGAAAAGCCCAACTGAGACGGAAATTGATTGAATTGGGAGTAAGCGATGAATCGGGATTTTCAAGAGCAGAAAATCAGGCAACTCTTTCGTAAGTTACGCGAAGAGGAGCAGAAAATCACACCGGCATTCTCGACCTTTGTTGCACCGTCCAGGCGAACGCCATCGTCATCAAAACCCTATGCGTTGCGGCTCGCTTTTTCACTCGGTGTGATGATGATGATTATCGGTGGAATTTATTGGCTTAATCCGTTTCAGAACGGCTTCAATGAAAAATTCCTCGCCGGTCTATCGGCAAAAGAAATTATCATTCAGGTAACGCCGGAAATGGCTATCCAGATGAAGCAGCCTGAAACGACGCCGCAAATAACTGCCGCTCAAAGACCAACAAAACCGCAACCAGTCCGACACCGCATTTCGCGACCCGAAGAATGGAATGTGAAAACCCTCACCGCCTGGCACTCGCCGACGGCGGCTTTGTTAAAAATTCCCGGTGACGAGTGGTTGAAAATCTTGCCGCGAATCGAAAGTCCCAAAATTGATTTCAATAAACTCATTCCAAACGAGAAAAATTAAAGAGGTTCAACATGAAAATTAAATTGATGTGTCTTGCACTATTTTTATTTTTTAACTGGCAATCAGCTTATGCCCAACAACCTGCGGGCGACCCCTTTGATGAAAATTTCTTTGCCCCCGAACTGGTGATGCAGCATCAACAAGCCATCGGTCTCAGTGAAGAGCAAAAGAATTTTTTTAAAACCGAATTTCGCAAAGCGCAAACACAATTCACCGAGTTGCAATGGCAGTTGCAGGATGAACTGGAAAAACTGGTTACGCTCATCAAACAGGAAAACGTCAATGAACAAACTACCCTCGCGCAACTCGATAAAGTGTTGTCCATCGAACAGGCAATCAAACGCGCCCAAACCGCGCTGCTCATCAAAGTTAAAAACCATTTAACGACCGAGCAGCGGGCGCAATTAAAACAGTTGAAGGGTAAGGGTAAAGCTAAACCGAAACCGGAATAAATGATGGAGTGAATTTAAAAACCGGGCGAAGAATTATTCCCGCTCACCCATTGCCCGGCGCGCAAACCATTTATTGAAAGTGGCATCGTGATATAATCGCAACCCTTCTCACAAACACTTTCAAAGGAGCAGCTTTATGAATAAATTTCTTCGATTCTTTCCGGTTGTGCTGGTTGGGTTAAGTCTCACCCTTGGCGGTTCTCAATATGATTCTTTTGCGCAGGATGAGCCGGCGATTAAACAAAAGAGCATTGAATTCAAGTCTCTGGTGAAAAATTCAATCAGCGCCCAGCACCAGGCGAATAATTTCGTTATCAAATCTCGCGAAGAATTAAAAAGTTTATGGAATGTTTTTTTCAAAAATATACCGGATAAGCCCGAACTCCCCGATGTCGATTTTGAGAAAAAGATGGTGATTGCGATTTTTGGCGGCGAGAAACCTTCACCGGGTCACGAAATAACCGCCAGCGAAACTCTGCAACTCAATAAAAAAACCTTGCGGGTGAGCTATGTGATTTCCCAACCCGGAAATAATTGTCTGCACCCGATGATGCTTGCGCAACCGTTTCATATTATCGAAGTCGATAAATACAAACGGGTGATATTCAATGCGATTGAGCAGACCAGGGATTGTCCGAATGATTAATTTTTTTTCATAGCCGGTATTTTTTCCAAGACCCCGACGCTCCATTGTCTGCCGGAGTTTGGTTGGGAAGGCTTTTTCAGGAAACCGATTGTAGATACCCACAACAATGCTTAAAGGAGGCGAGCACCGATGGCAAGCCTGAATTTTGATGAAGCGGCTCATTTACTTCGACGCATGGGCTTTGGTGGCCCACCCGAAGAGCTTGAATTTTTAACGACGCTGGGTCGCGAAGGCGCGGTTGATGCGCTCATCAATTATACCCAAACTGATAACTCGGCTCTCGATGATTTGATTGCTCAGAGTTTCGATTTTTCCAATCCCGATATATTCGAGCGATTCAATCGCGGCGAACTGCAACGCTGGTGGATGACCCGCATGGTTTACAGCAAACGCCCGTTTGAAGAAAAGATGACGCTTTTCTGGCACAACCATTTTGCCACCGCCGCCAATAAAGTTGATGACCGTTTCATGTTCGTTCAAAACCTCAAACTGCGGGCACAGGCATTGGATCGCTTCGATAATCTACTGCTCACCGTTTCGCAAGACCCGGCAATGCTCATCTGGCTCGACGGCATTGTCAATGTCAGAGGCAAACCCAACGAAAATTTCGCCCGTGAACTGCAAGAACTTTTCACGATGGGCATTAAAGATGTGGTTACGGGAGAGGCGAACTACACAGAACAGGATGTGCAGGAGATTGCCCGCGCCTTTACGGGCTGGAAATTCTTTTTCAATCGCGGCACACGCGACCCGTTCAATTATCCGTTCTTGGTCAATCCGGCTGAACATGATGAACTGCCGAAAACGGTTTACGGGCAAACTGCGAACTTCACAGGGCAGGACATTATTTCCATCGTCTCGAATAAACGGGCGACCGGACGTTTTCTGGTCTATAAATTTTTTAACTTTTTTGTTTATCCGCTCGATACCGCTAATGCCGCAGACCGCAGCACCATTGAAAAGTTTGCCGATGTCTATTTCGCCAGCAACCATTCCATCAAAGAATTGGCGCGCGCGATATTTGTCTCCGATGAATTTTTCAGTGAACGGGCGCGGTTCGCACTGGTAAAAACCCCTGTGGAATTGGTGGTTGGCGCAGTCCGAATGCTTGGCGCGCGATACAACCCCGGTGATTACAATCCGCGCACCAGTTCCAATATTCTGGCGCAAATCGTGTCATTTTTAGGGCAGGAATTATTCAACCCGCCCGACGTTGCCGGTTGGCGTCTGCAACTCGGATGGATTAACACCTCATGGTTATTGAATCGTTATACCTTCGCAGATTTCCTGACCATCAGTCGCACCGCTGATTTGAATGCGCCGGGCGTGTGGATTCCGCACGACCAGATTAAACGCTACACCAAAGCCAATGTGAAAAAGACCGTGAGAAATTTTTTATCGGTGCTGGGTCCACTACCGGTTGATGCTTCGGTGAATCTGGCACTCAGAAATTATTTGCAGACCGGCGATGACGGAAATCCTGTGACCTTTGTCAAAGATGATTTAACCGTCGATAAAAAAGTGCGCGGCTTGGTGCATTTGATGATGAGCCTTTCCGAATTTCAATTGAATTAGAGGATACGAAAAATGGCGACCACCAGACGACAATTCATTCAACGAAGCGCCACAGCGGTTTCACTCGGCGTCGTGATGCCGAATCTATTTTTAAGTGAAGCATTGGGACAAACTGCTGACACGCAAAATTCAAAAAAACTTGTAGTGATTCAAATGAGCGGCGGCAATGATGGGTTCAATACGGTCATTCCCTTTTCGGATTCGCGCTATTTGGCGTTGCGACCAAAGCTCGCCTTCCGCGAATCGGAACTTAACACCGCCAAAGGCTCGATGTTGTTGTCGGGCAATATCGGACTACATCCGGCGCTCACAGAAATCAAAGACCTTTGGGATGCAGGCAAAGTCGCTATCGTTCAAGGCGTAGGCTATCCCAATTCAACGCTCTCGCATTTTCTGGCAATGGATGTCTGGCACACGGCAGATACCACGGGGCTTGCCGGTAAAGGATGGTTGGGCAAATACGCGGATGTGGCATTGGTCGGACAAGCGGGGTTACCGGCGGCAGCCGTCGCCGGCGAGTTGCCGAAAACTTTTTATGCAGAGCGCGTGGTTATCCCGAACATCATCAGTTTTCAGTTCTATAATTTTCTGACCGACCCGGCTTATCCGAATGATGCGAGGAATCAGGTCAATACCTTTTATCAAGCCGCCAGTCGCAATCTCTCAACCTCGCAATTTTTAGGTTCGATTAATCACACGGCATTTGAAGCGCTGACCAGCGCGCAAAAAGTTCAAGCTGCGCTTTCGAGTTATCAATCATCGGTGGTCTATAACTCACAAAATCCGCTGGCGGTGGCTTTGCAAATGCTGGCGCAAATTCTCGTCACCATGCCCGAAGCCAATTTATTGTATGCCGCCATTCATGGCTTCGACCATCATGCCGACCAGGTAGACCATTCAACCGGACAAGCTAATAAATTCGCGGGACAACACCATCTGCTGCTCAGATGGTTTTCCGAAGCGGTGAAATCTTTTTATGATGATTTAGCCGAGCACAATCTCGCGGATAAAACTTTGATGATGCAGTGGTCGGAGTTCGGGCGGCGACCCGGCGAAAACGCTTCATTTGGCACTGATCATGGAACAACGTCGAATATGTTCATCATCGGCGATCCGGTGAGCGGCGGTTTTTACGGACAACAACCATCGCTTGCGGCTTTGGAATTGGATGCGGGTGGCAATCCCAAACATCACGTCGATTTTCGTTCGGTCTATTCGACGATTTTAAATCGCTGGCTCGGTGCGGATGCCCGCGCGATTCTCGGCGCGCAATATGAAGATGTCGGTTTTTTGAGTCAAGTGACTCCATAACCCGACAATTCAACTTAGCCAATGATTGATGACCGATTGCTACCCAAGGCGCTCCGTTAGATTATTGAGTTGTGCCTCTTCGATGCCAATAGCATGAAGTTAAAGGAAAAATGTAGCGCAGACTGTCGAGTCTGCGCCGATTGAGGCAAGTCCGTCCTTGAAATTTCAAGGGGCTTTGACCAAGATTGCCGCAGGTTAGACAACCTGCGCTACATCCGCGCTTCATGCTATTGCCATTCGAGGCTTGTGCGAGTTGTTCAAACAATTGTTTAAATCGGTGACCGGTAGTTGTTGATTTTATTTAAGGTCTTTCATCAGGCTGCGAAGTTTGCATACAAATTTCTTCTCCCAACAATTATCTTTATGTTTTCCCGGCTCTCGCGAGGTTGTATAATTAGCGACGTTTTTAAGGGAATCTCAAAAAGCTGAAAAAACACCTTCAATAAAGCCATGCCAGGAAAAGCGATATTACAACTCGGCAATCCTTTGCTCGCGCAAAAGTCTACGCCGGTCATTGATGCGCGCGCTCAGGACATGCAGACCTTGATTCACGATTTGAGTGATACGCTTGCCGAGTTTCGGCGAGCCACAGGTTATGGACGCGGAATTGCCGCGCCGCAAATCGGTATTTTAAAACGAGCGATTTTTATCAAAATGCAACCGACGGGATTTTGCTCGGCTTTGCTCAATCCCGAAATTATCTGGACGAGCGATGAGCGGATGCAGTTGTGGGATGACTGTTTCAGTTTTCCTGATTTGCTGGTCAGGGTTGAGCGGTTCGTAAAAATCAAGGTGAATTATGTAGATGAAAGCGGTTTGCCAAAGAGCATTGAAGCCGAAGGCGATTTATCGGAATTATTACAACATGAAATCGATCATCTCGATGGCATCCTGGCAGTCGAACGGGCAATCAATCCTACGGCATTTTCAACGCGAAGCGAGTGGGAGCGTCGCTATAAAAGCCCGCAAGGATTGTGAAGTTGAGGGGAGTCATCAATTCATTTATATCTCGGATAAAAATTGTCAGACTTTTTTCTCCCTATGACTGTCTGACAACTGGGGCACCTCACCCCTGGTTCAATCAAACTTATATCGAAGCCGGATGTGAACCTTTGAAGGTAATTTCGACAAAATCGGAATTCATTCATCCGGCTGACGAATTGCTCAGGCGGTAACCGACCGCTGTTGATTTTCGCTTGGAGGAGAACGAAGTATGGAATATGCAGATGCTGCCCATTTACTCAGGCGGGCGGGCTTTGGCGGTAGCACGGAAGAGATAGACGCTTTGGCGCAAAAAGGCACGGCGCAAGCGGCTGTCGATTACCTGCTCAATTACACCTCAATTGACAACAGTTCAATGGAGCAGGTCTTAACCAATTCATTCAATTTCACTGACCCGACCGATAATGCCACTTTCAATCAAAACATCATCCGCACCTGGTGGGTTGCCCGCATGGTTTTTAGCAAACGGCAATTCGAGGAGAAGATGACTTTGTTTTGGCACAACCATTTCGCCACCGCGCTTTCAAAAGTTCAGGATAGATTTATGTACATTCAAAACCTGACCCTCAGACAGAATGCGCTGGCGAGATTCGATGACCTGCTGTTAAAAGTAGCCCAAGACCCGGCGATGTTGCTCTGGCTCGACACTACGACCAGCACGCGCACCAGTCCGAATGAAAATTTCGCCCGTGAACTGCAAGAGCTTTTCACGATGGGCATTAAAGATGTGGTCACCGGGCAAGCCAATTACACCGAAGATGATATTAAACAGATTGCCAGAGCATTTACCGGTTGGCGTTTCCGCCGCACGCCGGGCGATAGCAATCCGTTTTCCTATCTATGGTTTGTTGATAACAATCAATTCGATGCCGGACCGAAAACCGTTTACGGACAAACCGCAAACTATACGGGGCAAGACATCATCAGCATCGTATCTGCGAAACCCGCGACGGCGCGTTATCTGGTTTATAAGATGTTCACCTTCTTTGTCTATCCGCTTGACCTCAACAGCCAAAACGACAAATCGACGATTGATAAATTCGCCAGCATCTATATGTCAACCAATCACTCCATCAGAGAGTTGATGCGCGCTATCCTGACTTCGGATGAATTCTATAGCAACCGCGCGCGCTACGGGCTGGTGAAACAACCGATTGAACTGATAGTCAGCGCGCTGCGCAGTCTCAAAGCTACTTACAATCCGGGCATCGCCGGCAACCGGCAATTCGATAACCAATTGCAGGGTCGTTCGCGTTTGATTGGTGAAGACCTGTTCAATCCGCCTGATGTTGCAGGTTGGGATTTCAATATGGGATGGATCAATACCACAACCATGCTTGAGCGATTCAATTTCGCCAATCAGTTAGCCACCACCAGACAACCAAACAATACCGCTCAGGTTGGTTTCTGGATTCCTACCGATAACCTCAGAAGTTGGGCAAAACCTTCGACCAAGAAAACCGTCCGCGTGATGCTTGATGTTATGGGACCAGTGGTGGTCTCACCGCCTACGAATAAGGAGTTGAGAAGGTATCTGAGCGCCGATGACGCCGGCAATCAAGTGACCTGGGTGGTCAACGATACAACCATCGACAAAAAGATTCGCGGTCTCATTCACCAGATTATGAGTCTGCCCGAATTTCAGATGAACTAGGAGGAACCCAACATGCGAACAACCAGAAGACAATTTATCAAAACAAGCGCCAGCGCCGTGACACTCAGCATGGTGATGCCCAAAATTATTTTGGGTCAATCACCGGTGACTCTCAATCGTCGGATATTCGTGATGATTCAAATGGAAGGCGCGAACGACGGATTGAATACGATTATTCCGTATAGCAATTCCCGTTACATCAGTTTGCGCCCCTTCCTGCATTTCAAACCTGAAGAGATGGTCAACAACGGTGTGTCAACCGTCATCAATAATGATTTCGGATTCCATCCATCGCTTGTTGAACTCAAAGGTTTCTGGGATGCGGGGAAAGTCGCAGCCGTTTTGGGCGTGGGCTATCCGAGCGCCAACCTTTCACACTTCTCATCGACAGACATCTGGATGAGCGCCGACCCGACGCAACGCACAGGGACAGGGTGGATTGGTCGTTACGCGGACACCGCGCTGGTCGGCAAGTCGGGATTATCGGCAATCTCTTTTGGCAGTGTTTTACCGCGTGTGATGTTTGCCAACAAAGTCGTGGTGCCGAACATTGCGCCTTCAAACAACGCCAATAACCTGTTCTCGAACTATACCTATCAAACCGACGGGCGCTACACAGGCGACCGCAACAATCAACTCAATACCTTCAAGGCGAACAGCACCCGCGCTTTTGATGTGGGCAGTTTCGTTGAAGCCATCGCCGATGCGGGAATGGAAGCCGAAAGCGGCGCGGGAACTCTGGCTAATGTGGTCAACACCTATCAGTCATCGGTGACCTATCCGGCAGGCAATCCGCTATCGAATCCCTTGAAGATGGTGGCGCAGGTGGTGACGACGATTGGCGATGCCAATATCTTCCACGTCAGGTATGGCGGGTTTGATAACCACTCGCAGCAAATCGGCACGACGGCTGACCAATTCACCAATAAAGCCATCGGCGCGCACGCCAATTTGCTCAGGTTCCTGTCACAAGGCGTCAAAGCTTTCCTTGATGATATGGCGGAGCATGGATTGGCGGATAATGTGGTGGTTTTGACCTATTCGGAATTTGGTCGCCGTCCCAATGAAAACGCCTCGAAAGGCACAGACCACGGCGAGGCTTCGGAATTATTCGTCATCGGCAATGCCATCAAAGGCGGCTTTTTTGGCGCGCAACCGTCGCTTGAAGCGACCGCTTTGAGCCGCGCCGGAAATCCGGTCTTTACGACGGATTTTCGCCAGGTCTATGCCGAAATCCTCGACAAGTGGTTGCCAAACGGCGATTCGCCGGGTGTGCTGAACAGCACCTTTAATCATCTGGGATTCTTGTAACCCTCAAGCAAGTGATTGTGAAAATCCGGGCAATCAGTGTATAAAATTGATTGCCCGTTTCGTATACGCTTAGCTTTTTCAATCCTCACCACACGAAATAAACCATAAAGTTGATCAATAAACGTGTGGATTTTTTTAATCTGTCATAGAGATTCTCTGGATTGAGAAAGGAAAACAAAGATGTTGAAACGATCAGTCAAACAAAAACTACAGACCCTTATTCTGGTATTGGCGATTTCAGTTATTGCTTATGCAAGCGTCACGGGACCGGACCCAGGATACACCAATGCGCTGGGTGATATTAATAGCTGCGTTCAATGCCATGACACGTTCGTCAACCATGATGTGGGTCCCGGAACCGTCACCATCACAGGTGTTCCAGCGATTTATCAACCCGGTCAGCAATACATCTTAACTGTTCGAGTCCAGCAAAGTGGACGCGCAAAGTTCGGTTTTCAGATGACAGTAATCGATAGCAATCGCAATCGCGCAGGGACACTGGCTCCGGTTAATAGCGAAACTCAGTTGAATTTTCAAACTGGCCCCGGCGGTAGACAATATATTCAGCACACCCAAGCAGGAACTAATCCGAATGCCGGAAATGCGCGAACCTGGCAAGTGAATTGGACGGCTCCGACAACCGATATTGGCACGATTATTTTTAACGTTGCCGGTAATGCGGCAAACGGCGATGGCACCAATCAGGGCGATTATATTTACACAGCAAAAGTGTTTTCAGAATCCGCCACTTCAAATGTCACGGTAGCTTTTGCTGACCCGTTAATTACCGGACAAACTTTAAATGCGGGTTCAACATTTCGCATTAACTGGACAACCACCGGAAAATCGAACATTGCGAGTATTGAATTGCGATACTCAACCGACGATGGCGCGACTTTCCCAGGAGGAGCGCCAAATCAGGTTATCATAAACACCACCGATCCCAATGTATCAAGTTTTGATTGGGTAGTTCCAAATGTTTCGACCACACTGGCTAAAATTAGAATTCAAGCTACCAATAAATCCAATCTTGCAACAGAAGTCATCAGCGGCAGGTTTACGATTCAAGGCAGTGGTGGCGGTGGAACTCAGACCAAGCCGGTGATTACATCCATCGTGCAAAAGGGCAACAAGTTGAATGTCTTTGGCAGCAATTTCCAGGTCGGTTCGCTCGTCATGGTCAATGATCGCGAATTCGCCTCTTTCAATCTGGAACCGCCAACCGAAGCCCTGCGCAGTAAAAAAGCCGGTAAAAATATCGCTCCCGGTCAGACGGTTGAAATCAAGGTTAAAAATCCCGACGGGCAAATTTCTGAAGGTATGATGCACACCCGACCACCTGAATAAGACCCGATTTTCGATTGACCAATTTTTATCTCTTCAAAGCCGGTTGCCATCAAACAACCGGCTTTATTTTTTATCAGGCAATTTCTTTCAGTTAGCTAAAATGGATGCTGCCTTTGGAGCGCTGCGACTTGTCACAGCTTTTGATTGAAACAATGCGCTTGAGCGGCTTTACAACATTTAACTGGCTTTACCGAACACAATAGCGATAACCGGTTACCGCACTCCAAAGCAGTAGGTTTATTTTGCACCCGCAAATGACTTGCCGCGCGTATGAAACTTTTGACGGCTATACTTGAAGACCGTTATCATTTTAATTCGTTTAATCAAATAATTTGAGATTATTGAAACCTAGGCGTGAGGAGTGCCGTACAAGAAGGCGGTTATCCACAATCGCTTTAATCATCGGAGGACAATTTAAGAAATGAAGCTAAGTCGCAAGAAAATCATCCTGATTGTCACTGCCCTTGTCGGCATTGTCGCAATCGTGGTGCTCTCTTCACGTTTGAAAAACAAGGAAGGTGAAGCGGTTCAAACCGGAACCGTAGCCCGTCGCGCCAAACTGGAATCCAAAGTCACGGCATCAGGTGATATTCGCCCGGTTCGTTACTATGATTTAACCGCCGAAGTCGCGGGCACCGTGCAACAGATTTATGTCGTCGAAGGCGACCCGGTTAAAAAAGGGCAACCCCTGGTTCGCGTAGACCCGACGCAATTATCCGGGCAAGTACAGGTCAACCAAGCCGGTGTCCAACTCTCGCAGGTCGATGTGCAGAATCAACAGGTCGCTATTCAACAAGCCGAAAATAATATCAATCAAATCAAAGCCTCATTAGCGCAAGCCGAAGCTGAACTTGAACGCAGCAAAGTTGATTTGCAATATGCCGAAGTCGAATTCAATCGTTATCAGCAACTGGTCGAACAGGGACTCACGACCAAATCGCAATTCGATTCGGCGCGGTCGCGTTATGAACAACAGAAAGCGACAGTGAGAGCCAATGAATCCCGCGTCAATCAATTGAAGGTGCAAATCAAGGACGCAGAGCTTGCGGTCGACCGCGCCAAAGCCGGATTGCATTCCGCCGAAGCCCGCGTCAAACAGAGTCAGGCGCAACTCAGCATCCAAGCTGACCAATTGAAAAAGACCACCCGTTATTCTCCGATTGATGGTGTGGTTTCTTATTTACCTGTCAAGGTCGGTCAATTCGTGGTCGCCAACTTTTCATCCTCACCGTTAATGACGGTCGCCGATATGGCGCAAATCAATGCTGAAATCAAGGTTGACGAAACCGACATTGCCGATGTCCAGGTCGGACAGAAAGCCAAAGTCAAAGTTGACGCTTTGGGTGAAATCGAAATTGAAGGCGAAGTCGTTGAAAAAGGCGCATCGGCAGTGACGCGCTCCGGTCAATCGACCACTTCTTCGACGGCAAACACCCAGGAAGCCCGCGATTTTATTGTCAAAATCCGTTTGAACCCATCGGAAGAAATTCGCTTGAAACTGCGTCCCGGTATGTCTACAACGGCGGTCATCACCACCGCGACCCGCGAAAACTTACTGACTGCACCGCTACAAGCCATCGTTCCACGTGAGTTGCCGGGCGACGAAAAACCGCAAGGTGAACAAGCGAACGCCAACGCCACCAACGGCGCGAAGAAGAAAGAGGTCGAAGGCGTGTTCGTATTCAAGAATGGCAAAGCCAGTTTCCAACAGGTCACCACTGGCATCAAGGGTGATCAGGATATTGAAATCACCAGTGGCATCAGTGAAGGCGACGAAATTATTACCGGTCCCTATAAAACATTACGCTCGCTGAAAGATGGCGATATGGTAAAGAAAGAGGTTAAACCCGCAACACCTGAATCCAAATAGACAGGCGGCGTGATGGCAGAAAACCACAAGAAAGAAAGAGGAGATATGGTTGTTGAAGAAGCTGTGTTAGATAGACCCGTTGACCTTGCCTACACCATTCCGGGTTCGGATACGGTGATTCGCACGGATGATTTATGGCGAACCTATCGAATGGGAACCGAAGAAGTACACGCGCTGCGCGGGGTTTCTTTTGAAGTGAAGCGCGGCGAATACTTGGCGATTATGGGTCCTTCGGGTTCAGGCAAATCGACCTTGATGAATCTGATTGGCTGTCTCGATACGCCATCGTCGGGTCAATACTGGTTAAACGGCAAGCTGGTTTCCGAGATGGATGACGACGAACTGGCTTACATTCGTAACAAGGAAATCGGTTTCGTTTTTCAAACCTTTAACCTGTTGCCGCGAGCCACAGCGTTGCACAATGTCGAATTGCCGTTAATCTATAATGGCACGCCGCGCAGTCAGCGCATTGAGATGGCAAAACAGGCGCTTGAGCGGGTAGATTTAGGTCCCCGTATGCACCATAAACCCAATGAGCTTTCCGGTGGTCAACGTCAACGGGTTGCCATCGCTCGCGCTCTGGTTAATAACCCGTCAATTATTCTTGCGGATGAACCGACCGGAAACCTCGATTCGCAAACCTCGCAGGAAATCATGGCATTATTTGATGCCTTGCATCGTCAGGGTAACACCATCATTCTGGTTACCCACGAACACGATATTGCTGAACACGCGCATCGCGTTTTGCATATTCTTGACGGTCGAATTAATCGGGACGAGCGCATCAAGTAAGAAAAGTTATTCTCCTTATTCACCCTCTGCCTGACGGAATCTGGTTTTCCGTCAGGCTTTTTCTTTATTTGAGCAGTTGTTCGTTCATTACCTGCCAAAATGTTATAATCGTTTCTCTCATTGTGATGCGATTTCTGATTATCAAACTTAGCGCCATTGGGGATGTGGTTCATACGCTTCCGGCAGTGGCTTTTTTGAAACGGTCGCTGCCTGATGCAGAAATTGCCTGGGCGGTTGAACCCAAAGCCGCAGCAATTCTGGAAGGCTCACCGGTTATTGATGAACTGATAATTTTAGACACTAAAAGCCTAAAGAAAAATATTTTCAGCGGCTCAGTGGCGCAAAAAATCGAGAAACAATTATTTGCTCCAAAGAAATTCTCATCGTTCGATGTCGCAATTGATTTTCAAGGATTGTTGAAATCCGGTCTGGTGACCAAAGCCTCGAAAGCCGACCGCCGTATCGGGTTTGAAGATGCAGACCTCAGAGAAAAAATCAGCCGCCGGTTTTTAACCGAACAGATTCACACGGCAGGGTTCGCTCATGTGATTGAAAAAAATCTCGCCGTGGCGCGCGCCGCAATTAATCGAAGCCTAGAGTTGCCTTCACCCGACAGGTATGAGTTTCCGATTGCTATTTCACTTGAAGATGAACAGTACATCCATGAACACGCCTTAAATCAAACTTTGCAATTTGCCATCCTCAACCCCGGCGGCGGATGGACGACCAAACTCTGGGACGCGAAAAATTTTGGCGCGGTCGCAGATTTTCTTTGGGAAAATTATCAACTGATGTCATTTGTGACCTTTGGGCCAGGTGAAGAGGCATTGGCACAAAGCGTGGCGCAAAGCTCACGGATAAAAAAAGCCATTCCCTTGCCGTCAACGCTCAAACAATTTGTGGCGCTGGCACGTCAGGCAAAAATTTTTATCGGCGGCGATACCGGACCTCTGCATCTCGCGGCTGCCTGTCGCACGCCGATTGTCGGCTTGTTCGCGCCAACCGAAGCCAAACGCAATGGCGCATTCGCCAAGTGTGATATTAACCTGGGATTGGAATTATGGTGTCGGGAACATTGTCACCGCAGGCATTGTTGGCATTGGCAATGTATGGAAATTCCGTTGGAAAAAGTTTGTGAAGCGGTCGTTAAGCGACTAAAAAATGCCAAAACTGTAAATGAAAAGATGCAACAACCGTTGGCTTTCAACGTGTAATCAGGCTGATACCGGACAATAATCGATACTGTTATGCAAAATGCTCAAGTTGAAAATCGTTTGACCTTTCGCCGGTTGGCGCAAAAACTCCGCGTCACCTTGGGGTTTGTGATTGTGCCGTTACTGTTTATTGCCGCGCGTCCAACTCTCGGCGGTTTAATCATCGGTTTCCTGATTTCAGTTTTAGGTTTAGGGATTCGCGCCTGGGCATCCGGTTTTTTGAAAAAAAATCAGGAACTCACGGTCAGCGGACCCTATGCATTTACCCGCAATCCACTTTATCTCGGTACGTTCATCATGGCGATGGGCATTGCATTGAGCACGAACAGTCTGTGGTTTATCGCGGTATTTCTCGGCTTGTATTTATTGATTTATATTCCGGTGATGCTTGCCGAAGCCGAAACCTTGAATAATCTATTTCCGGCAGACTATGCATCCTATCGTTCGCGCGTGCCGATGTTTTTGCCACGCTTGACGCCTTTTAGAAAATCCCCTGTTCGAGAAGGTGAAAGTGGCTTTTCTTTGCAGCAGTATAAAAAACATCGGGAGTATCGCGCGGCTTTGGGGGTGGTTGTGGTTTATGGATTATTGGCAGTAAAAATGGTATTGATGTAATAAACCTATGAACAAATATTTTTTAAGTCTGTTTTTGATTTTTTCTCCGGCAATCATTTTTTCTCCCCCTACCGAAGCCGGAGAAAAACCTGCCGCTTCCTCAACCTGCTGTTTTAATAATTTCCCTTTCGACCAGGATTTTTTATTAAAAAACGGCGAGGCTGAAACTACCCGACCACCTGCGCCAAAAATTACTCACCCGCTACCGTTTCAAGCCGGAGAATCCCTGTTTTATGAAGTAAGTTTTGAGAAATTGATTTTTTCCGGCAAAGTCGGCGAAATGACCTTAAAGACCGAGCCAACCGCCAATGCCAATACGCTGCAACTCAAAGGTGAGATTGTCTCCAAAGGGTTTCTCACCTCGCTTTTCAAATTGAATTTCGAGCAAACCCTGAGTTCACTGATCAGCACAGAGGATTTGAGCGTCATTGAAGCCGTAAAACTGATTGATGATGGCAAGACCCGCAAACAACACACCATGAAAATTGATCGTGAAAAAGGGCGATTGAAATATGTCTTCAAGAATCTTTCGGAACCCGATTTTGCGCCGCAGGAAAAAGAGAGTACCTCGCCGGTTTGGGTACAAGATATTCTGTCGATTTTTTATTTCACCCGCACTCAGGAATTAAAGGAAGGCACGACTTTATCATTTCCGGTTTGCGATGAAGGTCGGATTCGTAACATTGAAGTGCTGATTGGCAAACGCGAAGAAGTGAAAGTCGATGCCGGTAAATTTAAAGCCATCATGATCGAGGCAAAAATTTTCGGCGGCTTATTTTTGCGCCGAAGCGGCGAGATGTATATCTGGTTTTCCGATGATGCGCGAAAATTGCCCGTCAAAACCAAACTCAAACTGTCAAACGGAACCGTCAATATCGAACTGCGAAAAATTCAAGGCTGACCTTATTCTCTCGGCACCCACGATTCGTCGGCGATGGTCGCTTTGCAATTGACCGGGTCAAGTTTATAAGCAAATCCCCAGGGGTCAACCGGCAGGTAATCTTTATTCAAAGTCAAACCCAGACTTTTGAATTTTGCGGCAAACATGCGCAAAGTGTCCGGGCAGGTTCCGGTTTCCTGTTTATAACGCGCCAGAATCGGATTGATGAGGTCGAGTTCATCAAGCGACACCAGTTGATTCAATCGGGCAACCGCCTGTTCGCGAATCTTCGGGTCATCGCTGTCAACATAACGTTCAAATATTGCCCGGGCGGCTTCGCGGCTGCCACCTTTAATGCGTAAATAGCCGACCAAATCGCGCATCCACCAGGGCGCTTGCGGAAGTTCACTGCCGCGCTCATAAGCATCTGCCGCCTTTTGATATTCCTGATTTTGCCAGTAGATGTATCCCAAATCCTGATAGAGTCGCCATTCATTGGGATTTTCCTCAATGCCTTTATTCAATAATTCAATTGCCGCGTTCATATCACGTTCAGGTAAAAAAATTGCGCCAAAGCGGTAAGCCGGAATGTGATGCGGGTCGAGTTCGGTGATGATTTTGAGAAGCGGCGCAAGCAGTTGCATTTTGATGGTTCCGGTGTTGCCAAAGCTTTGCGGTTGACCGTTTTCAATCACCTTTCTGCCGAAATACTGTACCGTGCGAATCCAGTAAATGTCGGCTGTCAGGGCATCGAGTCCAAGGCTCATCTGTTTGATTTGTTTGCCCGAAGTAAAATAGAGCGATTCTTCACTGATGGATGATTTGGGCATTTCTGTGTCGATATAGCGTTGCAAAGGATAGAGCACGCCAAAACCGACAATAATAAAAATTGCAGGAAGCCAACGGTTCATTTCAAGACTCACTATTTAAAATTGCGTTTCTGAAAAATCAACACTGCTGCTGAAATCAAGATACTGATATAAATCACCGCATAGACGGTTGAAGTTAAGAGCATCTTTGCGGGCGGCAATTGTCCGTAAGATGCCTGGGAAATAAAACTGAAATTAGAAAAGTTCGGCATTACATAATAAAGTCCGATTAAAATCGCGCGGGTGACTGCCGATTCGCTCAGGTCGGCAGCCAGTTTCAAATCGTTACTGAAATTGCCAATGACATAAACGGCAAACGAAAACAGTGCCGACAGCATGGGCGTTGAAAAACTCGAAAACATCAATGCCACGGCAATCGTCACCGCCAGTTCAAGGAAAATCAGATACGCGGTCGGCAGAATCGACAGATGAAGCGCGCCGAAACTTTTACTCACATAGAGAAGCGCCAGTTCCGTCCCGGCAACCATTACCAGCAGATTGACAAGCAGAGTCAAACAAAGCCCCAGGTATTTCCCGATAATGAATTCGTGGCGATGAACCGGTTTGGAAAGCAGGTTGTAAATCGTGCGTTTGTCAATTTCCTTATAGACCAGACCGACGCCGATGAAGATGGCAATTAGCGCCCCGAATACCAGCATCAGGCTTAGACTGAGCGAAGCGATAAATTTGGTTTCCTGATCGATTGACAGTTCACTGATAAAAATTGACGCGCCGACTAAAATCAAGACGAACAAAATCAGGTTATATAACACACGGTCGCGAACCGATTCACGAAAAGCATTCACCGCAATCGCGCGAATCCGCGTCAGACTATTCGGTTTACGCAAGGATGTCATCGATAACTCTTGTCTGGTTCCAAGTTCACTTGCTGCCATATCTCACCGATATTCTTCAAAATTTTTTTCAAGGGCTATCAAAATGCAGTTCCGGTTTATTTCAATTTCAGAATTCGGAATTCAATATTCCCGGTTTTGAAGGTTTGAACATTTTCCAGGTATTTACTGCTAAACAATTCAAAGGTCGCATAGTTCCTGAGTTGCACGTCATAATCTTTTTCACCTTTTTTATTCCTTTGGGCAGAATACATTTCACCAGAGGGGCCGCTTCCTGCTCGACCATATTCGGCAATAAAATTGAATAAACCAGGATGAAAAAGGACATGAGTGATGCCTTGTTGTTTCACATCCTCGTAAATTTCAGCCATTGAATTATTCCGAATCATTAAACGTTGCCACTCTACGGAATCCCAAGCCGGGTCAGCGATATAATCTCTTTGCAGATGATAGCCGGTCTGCACGCCCATCAACATCACCTTGGCATCGGTTGGCGTATAGTTATTGATGTAATCCATGGCAGGATAATAATACATCGGACTTAGAAAATCTTTACGCGAAAGCCTACCGACAATAAAGTCTATTTCATGCAATTGATTGAGTTGCGAGGCAAAGGCATACATAGCAAAGAGCCACCCGATGATTACCACCGCAATCGGTAAAACCATCTTTAAACGGTTAAGCAACCGCCATCGTTGCGCTAGGGCAACAATTGTGTGAGCTATTATTACAGTGAGGGCGGGGTACATCGGCACCAGATATCTACCTAGCCAGGCGGATGATGCCACAAATAGAAAAAAAACAATTGAAAACAATCCCAGCCAGATTAACCATCTGGGCTTCGGCACTAAAAAGAAGAGAGGTAAAAGCATAAAAAAATAATTTGGCGAATGTGACTTTTCGGCATCGCCCATACTATACAACTCGGGTTTCGTGAAATGCTCCCAAACTCTTAACGGGTGACGTTCTTCCCTTTTTGTTGCCCGCCGTGTCATTGTTTTTTCGATATAATCAAACTCTTCGCCTACCTCCTGTTTGCTTTGAATAAAATAATCATCCATTCGCTTTTCATCTGGAGCAGTGAAATAACGAATTCCCTGTGCGCCATAATCCGCCACCTCTCCGGTGATAAACGGGTAGAGAGGGTTTTTAAAGTAAACTGCATTTTTTATTAACCAGGGTGAGACCGCAGCACACATAATGAGGGTGAAGAAAGCCCCATTCTTCACCCAGTTCAACAAAGGTTCGCGCTTACGAACTAACCCTTCGTAAAGAAACATAACGCCAAGAGAAGCTATCCATATCGCGGCAGTATATTTAATGCTTAAACTAAAACCGGAAAAAAGTGCGGATTGCCAAAGCCATTGAATTCTATTGGATTCAAAATAATTCACCATCGCATAACTTGCAAGAAACATCATTCCGGCAACGGTCACATCTATGCGATTCGAGATTGCCACTTCCAAGACAACGCCCGCACTAAAAAAGATGAATATGGCAAGGGTCGCCACAAGACGATTGAGAAACCGGAGACCAAAAGCATAAACCGCGATGCCTGTTATAACTGCTAACCCCAAACTGAAAAAACGCGCCGCAATATCTGCCTTCGCCGCAATAAAAACGGCATAAAACATATGAACAAGCAGCGGCATATTGCTCGGGAAGTTATCAAAAAGAGGGATTATTTTTCCCGCCTTAATATATTCCTGCGGAACCGCCAGATGACAAATTGCATCATCAACGGCATAAGGCGGGGTTGATGATTTTACCGCTAATAGAATCACTATACTTCCTAAACCCAAGGCAATGAGGATTCCAGGTATAGAGCGGCAGGCTCTCAATATTCCTTTCGACATAATTATTAGGCGACCAAATTCCTTGTAGGAAAATATCGCTAAACCGGATAAAAGGAGGATCAAAGGAGTTAGTCGAAATAGCCCCCAAATACCAAAAACAAATAAAACTAACCCAACAATTCCCAAACCTAACATGGTAGAGAAGGAAATTTCTTCGGCGACGCTGATAAATACCGTTGAAAAATAACCGGTTACTTTCCGTCCTACTGCATAAATGATTGCCAAAACGATAACCGTAAACACTAAATTGAAAAAGAGCGCGAATGGCATCAGCCACCCCACATAGGTATCCCCAACCTTAGAAACTTTGAGGTGAGCATAAAGTGCCAGAGTGAAAATCCCAATAAATGTTAAGTTAAAAACCCAGAAGCCAATACTTTTGGTAATCCGTGAAACTTCACCTGTTTTTTTAGGCTGTGCGATTCCGAGAGAACTTACATCACCAACTTTTTCAACGGCAATTCTATTGGACATGGTTTTTATCTATTCTTTTATCTCTGCTTTTACCAGAAAATAAATCTGCCTGTAATATTTTGCTCACTTCGGATTACGCCTCGAAGCAAAATCACCTGTTAAGAAATCGTTTTCTAACCATTCTGTGTGCATTGGAGATCACCATAGCAATAGCTAACAGCACTAAGGCGGTTTACCAAAGACTATCAGGGTTATTGTGCGGCTAGGCTATTTGGTTAAATCTTGAATTAGGAGGCGAAAAACACTGAAAAACTCGTAGATGAGCATATCATATGGAAGCGTCTCTTCAATAGTTTTTTGACCGGTGAAGGATTGATCAGCAATTCTCAGTTTGGAAAATGGCGCTGCCGGTCAGCCCATTGATTGGACTGCAATTGTTGAAAATAGGCTCAAGAAGCGAGGGCGCTTGCGCCAAACTCACTCTGATTCTGATGCGATCAGGTCAAACTGAGAATTGCTGAGGATTGATTTACATTACTTTCAACTGATTGATTGAACCGGTTTTGGTCGATGAGGCTTGTGACACTTTGGTCTTGCGAGTCAGTTTATCGGAATACATTGCCCGGTCGGCATTCAATAATAATTCATCCAGCGTACAACCATCCGAATCAAAGCAGGCAAGACCGGCGCTGATTCCGATATGCAGGTCTGATCTGCCAAAACGGAAATCATGCTTTTCAATGGCTTTTTGCAAACGATAAATCATTTCCAGAGCTTCTTCAGTATCAGCCTGCAAGATAGCCACAAATTCATCACCGGCATAACGGCAGATGAAATCGGTCGAACGCACCTGCTGAATCATGATTTTAGAAATCTCCAGCAATAAATGATCACCAACCGGGTGACCCAACATATCATTGACATTTTTGAAGCCATCCAAATCCATCATCACCACGCAAAAATGGTCATTATGGCGCAGGGCGCGGTCAGCGTCTTCCTCGAAACGCAACCGCAATGCCCGCTTATTGGGTAACCCGGTGAGCGAATCTGACAGGGCGCTTTCCTGAGTTTTCTCATGGTGCACGGCATTGGCAATCGCGTCTGCCGAAAGGGTGGCAACGGCTTCGACCAGTCGCAAATGGTCGGCGTCATAATTCAAAATCTCAGTCGAATAGAGCGCCAGCGCGCCAATCATCTGCCCTTCGCGCATCATGGGCACAACCAGGACGGCGCGATAATCATCCGGCATTTCGATGCGCAAGGCTTCAAAATCAAGATTGGGATCGCTGTTATGCATCGGATGGTTATTTGCCGCAACCCATCCCGCAATCCCTCCCCCGGAGGGCATCTTTTTACCTTTTAATAGCTCGGCATTGCGACCGGCAACATGCGCCGCTTCGATTTTTGTCGAATCTTTTCTCACCAGATATAAAACGCAGGTGGTGTAACTCACAATATCCTGTAAACGCGCAGAAAAGACCGCAAAGGTATCGCGCAAATCCAGACTGGTGCCAATCGTCTGCGCGATGTTGTATAGCGCCGTGACTTCCCTGTGCGCGCTACGAATTTTCTCAAATACCTGAGCGTCATTTTCCCGGCGCAAGTCTGTCGCCGGGTCGTTAAACTCCTTCAATCCGGTAAAGGATTGCAATTGAATTCCCTGCTCCCTGATTTCCTGTTCAAATTCATCCAGGTGAGTTAAAAAGGCTTGAACGATAGCCGGGTCGAACATCGCCTGGCTGTTATCTTTCAGTAAAGTGATGGCTTCTTCGCGGGTCATGGCTCTGCGATATTGCCGCTCTTCACGCACGGCATCGAAACAATCGGCAACCGAGAGGATGCGCGCCGTAATCGGAATGGCGTCCCCTTTAAGTCCATCCGGGTAGCCGCGACCATCCCAGCGCTCATGATGATGGCGAACGACAGGCGCAACCGGATAAGGAAAGCCGACGCGCTCCAAAATCTCTGAGCCAACAATCGTATGCACTTTCATCTTGTCAAATTCCGCAGGCGTCAGCGGTCCCGGCTTATTCAAGATGTAATCGGGAACCGCCAGCTTCCCGATGTCATGCAATAAGGCACCGGCTTTTAAGGCTTCAATCTCACTGTCAGATAGCCCAAAGAGTCGCGCAAGCCCTGTGGCATAGATTTGCACCCGACGCACATGGTCATGGGTGACTTCATCTTTGGCATCAATCGCAATCGCCAACGCTTCAATGGTTCTGAGGTGCAGATTCGCCACCTTTTCTGCGTGTTGGTTGGTATTTTCAACTTTATCGAGGTAAGTTTTATAGGTCAGGTAGGTAATCGTTAATATCGGCGCAGTGGTTAAAAATGCGATGAATGAAACCGTAGCAATTAGTTTGATAATAATGCAGGCGACGGCTGCCCCCACGAAGTATGACAAAGCCGTCCAAACCGCAGTATCTTTAGACCGTTGAAGGTATCGGTATCCCCTTCGTAAGCCAATCATCCCCACCATCAGACCGGAATTCAATACTAAAAACACTGTACCAATAACGCCAAGCCCGACGATCAGATATTCCCAGTTCATCTTGCTCAGCGGTGTGCCATTGTCATGTAACCGATAAGCCTGTCCGGCACAAAACAGCGCGAGGCTCATCAGCGCAACTCGAAAGAGCGTCTCTCGATAGGATTTCTTTTTCTGAAAAGCTCGAATGACGCTATCAATACCCGCAAGCGTCACTGCCGGATAAATGCCATTCAATAATATCGCGGCAAAAAAAATCGTATCGCCAAGAGTCAACGCTCCCGGCGTTTTTAATAATTTCATTTCAATGCGCGAGATCAAACAGATGGTAATCAGGGTTAAAACTACCCAATCCCAATCTATCCCGATCATTGCATAATTGATAAATGTGCTATAGAGAGAAAAAAGAAACACCCCGAACCCGAAAAGGCTGATCAGACCTTCATACAGGTTGGCTGCAAGTTGTTTCTGTTTATAGACCGATGCCGTCATCCTCACCTATTCAGTATGCAATGGATACAAGTCGAACCAATCCGCAAAAAGTAAGCTATCCTCGTGCCATAAAACTTGTTCAGTTGGTTTTTTAATTTGTCCGAATGGTTTCCTTGCTGCCTTTCCGACATTAGTAAATTTATAAAAGTCGCTTCGTTCAAAATGACTGAATTCTTAGGGTCAAATTGCTTCGTAATTAAACCAAACCGCCGGCTGTGATTTTCCGTAATCATCATTTCTTTGCTTGCGTGATGAAAATCGGCTATAAATAAATTTAGCGTGTTAGCCCTCAAAAGCTGACAAGAAGGAATGAAAAGTAGTGCAAAAAAGAAGTTTTATCTTTTCCCTTATCGTTATCACGGTAGTCTTAGTTATTGGATTAGTCGTTGTCAGACGTGATGCCATTTTTGCTACTCAGGCAAATGCTTCATCCAACCCGACAATCGTTTCAACCAAAAATGCTACTGCGGGAGAGCAAACAAATTACCTTCGTGATGACAGCGCGGAGGTTTCAGCTACCTTACCTTTCTTTCACCGATTGGACGCAAACTATACGCGAGGGGCAGAACCGGCTCATGGTGGCATTGAAACAATAAAACGACTGGGTATCAAGACTATTGTTGATTTGCGTTCGATTTACGACCATACAGACGAACTGGGCATCGCTGCCGAACGCAGCGGCTTGCAATATCGCTGGTTGCCTACAAGCGTTTGGAATCCGCCCACGGATAAGGAAGCCAAAGCTTTCGTTGCCCTGGTAAGCGATAAAACGCAGGGACCGTTTTATGTGTTTTGCGCAGACGGAGTGAATCGCTCGGGTGAAATGAGCGCCATCTATCGCATAGCGGAAAGCAAATGGTCGGTTGCCCAGGCATTAAAAGAAGCCGATGATTTTGGCTTTAACCCTTATTACTACAATTTGCGAACCTATGTTTATACTTTCGCCCGTAAATTCCATCCCAAAGCATTGCCGCTGCAAGCCCGCAGTTTAAGCAGTCTGGAAATGTGAAGCGCAAAATTTAAGGGCAATAAACCCTACTTTATTGCCCTACACCTTCAATCAATAAACTTCCCCGAAAATACAACCCAGAAATTGGCTGTAGGGGCATCTGATTTCTCCTGCATGGCTTTCCAAAAAGGTTCCCGTTGGCGAACTTCAATCACCGGCGTTAAGTCATCAGGCTTCAGTTTGGTTATCCCTGCCAACGTGCGTTGAAGAAATGCAGGCGCTGCATCTAAAAAGTTCGCCAATTGATAAGAGAACTCCAGCGTATATTTCGCCTCAATGCTGCCATCCGAAATATTTTGTAAATTGATGATTAGGGTCAATCCGAAGTTTTCGTATTGAATCTGCGGCAGGTTTTGCGCGCTGCCGGATTGAAAAGGCAATCGTTGCCCCAGTTTGATGTTCGTCCCTTCACCGGATAAACATCGTAATCTTTCGTGGGCGATTATCTTAATCTTTCCGTCGGCAACCGCCTTATCCAATTGCCGCTTTTCCTTAGCGATTTTTTCCAACTCTTCCATCGTCTGATTTTTTAAATCAATGATGAAAACATCGAATAAAATGGTTTTCCGTCCGACAACGGGCTGTGAGGTTTGCGCAAATGCAGTTGACGAGTAAAACACCACAAGCACGCCAAACAGCAGAATCATTCTTTTCATTTATCTTCTCCAAAACTGAATTCCCATCTGCCTGGCAATTGGCTTATTTAACAGAATAAGCGTTAAGAAGTTCCCGAATTCCGTTTTATGGGCTGGTCTGCTTTTCGCTTGCAGAAAACCAACCCCTAACCTTTTTCATCACCCGTCGCAAAAATCTGAGGATTTTAGGCAGGATGATTATCGCTATAATGACCGCGACACCTACCAATCCGATAATCAAAAATGGAAAGTAAGCCGTTAGAAACGTCGAGCCGATTGCCAGTATATCTTCAAATAAACTGGCACCGATGTTCGTAACCGGTTCGGGACTGGTGTTAATCGCCATTCGCGAAGTTGCTTTGGTTCCATGTGAACTGAGCGCAATCCCGCCACCCAATAATAATGCAATCACTTGAACGCCTTTGTCGTAATCGCCAAAAGCCAGCGCAGCAAGCGCCGCTCCTGCCGGTATGCGAATGAAGGTGTGAACCGTATCCCAGAGGCTATCAACATAAGCGACTTTATCGGCGATAAACTCAATGACGAACAGACCGCCGGCAACGCCAATCACCCACCAGTTGGTCACAATGCCGAGTTCACCCGGAAGTTGCAGATGGGCAAACCGTCCAAGCAATCCGAGGGTTGCGACCATCGCATAAAGCTTGATGCCCGAAAGCCACGAAGACCCCATCGCAAAAGCCAGTGTGTTGATAAAATCCATTTCTCCACCTCATCTCAATCAACATTTCAGATAACCAGATAAATCAATCGCAACTCCCAAATGGCAAAACTTTCGTGCGCTCGATTTGAATGCTGGCGATTATAACAAACTACGATTGCCAGATGATTTATTTGGTTGTCATAAGCAGTCAAGGCGCTTATTTCAATTCTCAAAACCTCGGTAAATTCATGAGCGAGGTTTCCATTAAAACCGCCGGTTTTCGGTTAAAAAAGTGAGGCTTTCAACAACTGCTGTTTGGCGGAGGGCATTAGGCAACTCATAAAACAGATGCTAATATGTCGCTTCTCAAAAATCCAAATCCGTTCGGAGATAACTTAATGAGCCAAACCTACATTCTCGCCCTTGACCAAGGCACCACCAGTTCACGCGCGATTTTATTTGACCATACAGGCAAACCCGCCGGCATTGCTCAACATGAATTCGAGCAAATTTATCCGCAACCCGGTTGGGTCGAACATAACCCTGCGGAAATCTGGTCGTCACAACTTGACGCTGCGCAAAAGGTCTTATCTGAAAATAATCTGAAACCCGATCAAATCGCCGCCATCGGCATAACCAATCAACGCGAAACCACCATCATCTGGAATCGCGAAACCGGTGAACCCATCTATAACGCCATCGTCTGGCAATGCCGCAGAACGGCTGAGGATTGCGAAAAGTTGAAGACCGATGGCTTGGCGCAACTTTTTCAAGATCGTACCGGCTTGGTTCTCGACGCTTACTTTTCCGGCACCAAAGTCAAATGGATTCTCGATAACGTGGCGGGGGCGCGCGAACTGGCTGTCAAAGGCAAACTCGCTTTCGGCACGGTTGACTCATGGTTGATTTGGAAACTCACGGGCGGGCGTGTGCATGCAACCGATCCATCGAACGCCAGCCGCACATTGCTTTACAACATCAAGACCAATGATTGGGATGACGAACTTCTTAAAATCCTCAATGTGCCGCGTGAAGTTTTACCGCATGTGACGCCTTCGAGCGCCATCATCGGCGAAACTGATCCGGCATTTTTTGGTCGCGCGATTCCCATTGCCGGAAATGCCGGTGATCAGCAAGCAGCCTTGTTCGGGCAGGTTTGCACTAGGCAAGGCATGTCAAAAAACACTTATGGAACCGGCTGTTTTATGTTGCTCAATACCGGCACCCAGCCCGTGAAATCAAAGAACAATTTGCTCACCACCGTAGCCTGGAAGATTGGCGATGAAGCGACCGAATATGCTCTGGAAGGCAGTGTATTTATTGCCGGCGCGGCGGTGCAATGGTTGCGCGACGGATTGAAAATTATTTCTGACGCTTCCGAAACCGAGGCGCTCGCGACCAGCGTCGCGGATAATGGTGGTGTTTATCTGGTTCCCGCTTTCGTTGGACTTGGCGCGCCGCACTGGGATCAATTCGCGCGCGGCATCATTGCGGGGCTTACGCGCGGTTCGACGCGAGAACATCTTGTGCGCGCGGCTCTTGAATCCATCTGCTATCAAACCTATGACGTGCTCGATTGTATGCACGATGATTCGGGGATTGCCCTCAGCGAATTGCGCGTCGATGGCGGCGCGGTGCGCAATAATTTCCTGATGCAATTTCAAGCTGATATTCTGGGCATTCCCGTGGTTCGCCCTGCCAATGCCGAAACCACCGCCGCCGGAGCAGCCTTTCTTGCAGGGCTTGCGGTCGATTACTGGACGAGTGTAGAAGAACTCGATGCGATGTGGGCGCGCGATAAAGTGTTTGAACCGCAAATGTCCGATGATATGCGTCAAACTTTACTGGCGGGTTGGCATCGCGCTATTGAACGCGCCAGCAATTGGATGAAGTGAATTGACATTCGCGCGGGCAGTTTATGACTAAACAGCGCCTAACTTGTTACGCCATCCTTGGCGCGCTATTGATTGGCACGCAAGGCGGCTGCATCTTTCTTCACGGACAACGGTATCGCCACTTCACTACCCGAACCCCGCTTCCCGATAGAGAAATATTGGTGTTGGGATTTATGGGCGGGCGCGAGCCTTGGAATAATGATGCGCGTAATGTTCGCAAACTCGCATTAAAATTGCGGGCAATGAACCTTCATCAGGTTCAAATCGAAACGGTTGAAAACCAGAAACGTGAATTGGCATTGCAACTAATCCGCAAGGCGTTTGATCGCAATCAAGATGGACAACTTGATGCTGAGGAACGGGCAACGACACGCCTGATTCTCTACGGGCAGAGTTTTGGCGGGGCAGCAGTGGTCAAACTGGCACGCCAGTTAAAGGCGTGGGATATTCCAATATTACTCACAGTGCAAATTGATAGTGTAGGCAGAGGTGACCGCATCATTCCATCAAACGTCCGCCGCGCCGCAAATCTCTTTCAAAGAAATGGTCTTTTTATCAAAGGCGAAAAAGCTATTCGCCCCGAAGCTGCTGACAAAACCGCCATCATCGGCAATTATCAGTTTGATTATCGAAACAAAAACATCGATATTTCGGAAGTTTCATGGCTGAAAAAAATATTTCGCGTCGCTCATACCAGGATGGAGTACGACCCGGAAGTTTGGGCTAAGGTAGAAGCACTGATTTTGAGTGAAATAGAGAGGATAAAAAAAGCACGATGAAAAGCCTGCTGAACCAAAGTGATAAGCAAGCCGTTCTGGAACGACTCAGACAAGTTCGCCCCGACAGTCCGCGTCAATGGGGGAAGATGAATGCGCATCAGATGGTTTGTCATTTGAACGATTCGTTTAAAGCCGGAACCGGCGAAAAGGCGGTATCCAATCGCAGCAATTTCATCAGTCGAAGCTTTATGCGATGGTTTGCTTTGCAGGTGCCGCTCACCTGGCCCAAAGGCGTAAAGACCATGCCGGAAATGGATCAGGAAATCGGCGGCACCAAACCCGACGAATTCAACCGTGATATTCAGGAACTGGAAAATACCGTTGAACGATTTTCCGGCATCGCGGTTGATTTCAACTGGCTGCCTCATCCGATTTTTGGTGACATGTCGCGCGAAGAATGGCTGCGTTGGGGCTATTTGCATATGGACCATCACCTGCGCCAGTTCGGAGTGTGAGCCTTTTGCATTTCATCCGAAATGGATTCGGTTGCCCTGACCTTCGGGGTTAGCGAACCAGTTTTGTGAGTCCCCTAATCCATTCGCCTGTGCTATTATTTTTTCGGTTATGGATGAGTCCTGGAGTTCTATTTTAATCAAGATTGCCATTGTCTTTCTGGTGGTATTAGCAAACGGGTATTTTGTGGCTGCCGAATTCGCGATGGTGACGGTTCGCCCGTCGCGTATCATCGCGCTTATTGAAGAAGGCAATAAATCCGCCAAAGCCGTCCAACATTTTCTTGATAATCTGACCGCATTTATTTCGACCTGTCAGGTCGGCGTAACCATCGCCAGCCTGGTGCTTGGCTGGTTGGGCGAAGAAACCTTTGCTCATCTGCTTGCGCCACAACTCGAAAAAATCATTCCGGCTGGCTTCCCCACCCTGCTTGCGGCGCACTCAATTGCCACGTTCCTCGCATTGGTCATTGTCACCTATTTTCATCTTTTGCTCGGCGAATATGTCCCGAAAGCCATTGCCCTTGAACGCGCCGAAAAGGTTGCGATTGCCGTGGCATTGCCGATGGCGCTATTTGAAAAAGTATTCAAACTGCCCATCTGGATGATCAATAAATCGGGCGATGTGACCTTGCGCCTGCTCGGATTGCATAAACTGGATGAACACGCCAAAGCTTATAGCGAAGATGAATTGCGCCATCTGATTGCTGCCAGTCAAAAAAGCGGTCACATTATCGAAGAAGAGCGCACCTTGATTGACAACGTTTTTGAATTCACCGAAGCCACAGTGGATTCGATTATGATACCGCGCACCGAAGTCGAGGCATTGGATGAAAAAATGACGCCGGTTGATATGCTCGCCACTTTTGAACGCATCGGCTATTCGAGAATGCCCGTGTATCGCGATTCGCTCGACAACGTGATTGGCATTCTGCTCTATAAAGATTTGAGCCGCGCGACGCGTATCGGCGAGATGGTTCGCCTCGAAAAACTATTACGACCCGCCGTTTTTTTACCCGACTCGATGAAGTTAAATGATGCGCTCGCCACGCTGCGGCGAACCAGCGCCCATATGGCGTTGATTGTCGATGAACACGGCGGCGTTGAAGGGTTGGTGACCATTGAAGACCTGCTCGAAGAAATCGTCGGCGACATCAGCGATGAACATGACGAAATGGCGGTCAAACAGATTGTCGAACAATCCGATGGCAGTTTAACCGTCAATGCCAGTATTTCTATCAAAGAAGCCAATCGCGCCTTGCATTTAAATCTGCCGGAATCCGACAACTACAACACGATTGCCGGGTTTATGATGGCGCGTGCCGGTAAACTCTTATCCAATGGAGAGACCATCGAATACAACGGTTTGCGTTTAACCGTACATGCGACCACACGCAATCGCATCACCGAAGCCCGCGTCGAACGCCTCACCCAGGAAGCCAAATCCTAATCAATGCCCGACACCCTCTTTATCATCAATCCAATCGCCAGTCGCGGCACTACCCTTTCAAAATGGCAATCTTTAAAACCCCGATTCATTAACGCAGGCATCACGTTTGAAGAATATTTGACTTCCGATTCCGGCGAAGCCTCACGAATTACCCGCCAAGCTCTCGCCAATGGATTTTCTAAAATCATTGCGGTCGGCGGTGATGGAACTTTGAATGAAATCATCAACGGTTATTTGCATGATTCAGGCAGTCCAATCAATCCACAGGCGAGCATCGGCTTACTCCCGTGCGGCACAGGTTCGGATTTTCGTCGTTCGGTCGGGTTATTAAACTCCCGTGATGCAGTAAACATCATTCTTCGCTCAAACACTCGTTTAATTGATGCGATGCGGGTGGCGTATCAAGACCGCCAAGGCAAAACGGTTTCACGCTTTGCTATTAATATTGTTTCTTTCGGTTTGGGTGGCGAAGTCGTAAGCCTCGTCAATGGCTGGCGAAATAAATTACCGGCGTGGGTTGGTGGCAAGCTTCGCTTTATTGCCGGGGCGATTGGCGTGCTCGGTCAATACCGCCTCAAACCGGTTAAAGTAATTTTTGAAAACGGCGAACAAATGCCAATCGACAGCAATTTGATTATCGTCGCCAACGGGCGCTTTGCCGGAAGCGGCATGATGTTTGCGCCGCAAGCCAAGCTTGATGACGGACTACTTGATGTCATTCTCACCAACTGCGCTTCGCGTTGGGACGTCGTCAAAGAATTGCCGCGCATTTTTCACGGTGGCTATTTAAAAAATCCAAGAGTCAGTGATTATCAAACCGCTGCGGTGACGATTCGTTGTAATGAAAAACTTGCTATTGATATTGACGGCGAAGCTGCCGGATTTGCCCCTGCGCAAATCTCCGTGCTGCCTTCGATAATTAAATTCATCTGCTAAAATTTAATTATCATGGCGAAATTCAAATCATCGAAAACCGTTTATGTTTGTCAAAATTGTGGAGCGCAACAGCCCAAGTGGATGGGCAAATGTCCCGATTGCGGCGAATGGAATTCGTTTGCCGAAGAAAAACCCGCACTTGCCAGTTCATCCACCTCGCCGCGCGGCGGCATGTTTCGACTTCAAGAAGCCAGAACTCAAGCCTATAGCGAAATCGAAAGTCAGGATGATGCGCGGCAACCTTCGGGCATCAGCGAATTCGATAGAGTTCTCGGCGGCGGCATCGTGCCGGGTTCGATTGTTTTAATCGGCGGAGACCCAGGGATCGGAAAGTCGACATTGCTGTTGGAGGTCTCTGATAAACTCTCGAAAAATTACGGCAAGGTTCTTTACGTTTCCGGCGAAGAGAGCGCCCGGCAAATCAAATTGCGCGGCGAACGGCTCGGCATCCAGGCGCAAAATCTTTATCTGCTCGCAGAGACTTGTCTTGAACGCATCTTTGAAGAGGTAGACCGCGTCGAACCGCAAGCCATTGTTGTCGATTCCGTGCAGACGGTATTTTCCATGAAGTTGGAATCCGCGCCCGGTTCCGTATCTCAGGTTCGCGAAGTTGCCGGACAGTTTTTAATGCTTGCGAAAAACCGCACCATTCCGGTCTTTCTCATCGGGCATGTTACCAAAGAAGGAGCCATCGCCGGACCGAAAGCTTTAGAACACATCGTCGATACGGTTTTATATTTTGAAGGCGAACGCCATCACAATCACCGCATTATTCGCGCGGTGAAAAACCGCTTTGGCGCAGCCAATGAACTCGGGGTGTTTGAGATGACCGGCAGCGGACTTGTGCCTGTACAAAATCCATCGGGATTATTTTTAAGCGAACGCCCCGAAGGCGCATCCGGTTCGGTGGTCACCGCCTGCATGGAAGGCACACGTCCATTGCTGGTTGAAATTCAGGCATTGGTTACCACTTCGCATTACGGCAACGGCAGGCGCATGACGCAAGGCGTGGATGCCAACCGCGTGGCGTTGTTGATGGCGATGATTGAAAAGCGTGTGGGAATGAATGTTTTGGGCGATGATGTGTTCGTCAATGTCGCGGGCGGCATAGCGATTGACGAACCGGCTGCCGATTTAGGGATTGTCGTGGCAATTGCTTCGAGTTTTCGCAATTTGCCAATCGACGCACACACCGCTGTGTTCGGTGAAGTCGGACTTGCAGGTGAAATTCGCGCCACCAGTCAAGCCAGCGTCCGCGTGCGCGAAGCCTATGCGATGGGCTTTAAACGGTGCGTGATTCCGCAAAGCAATTTAACCGGGTTGGAATACGACGACGGCATCGATGTCATCGGCATTCGTAATGTGGTGGATGCGCTGGATGTGGTTTTTTGATCAGCCCTATCTTCACAACGGTAAATAAGCGACGCGGTTGCTCCATTCATCAGGTTCAGACGCAAACCAAATTCACAACAGTTCTTCAACAACTGAAGCTATCGGCATTTCTTGAGAGACAATAAGCAACCCTGAACTGGTCTCTGTTTTGATAAATTCAGAGAAGTGCTGCGACATGGTTCGCTTATCATGAGAAACCAATACACGCCCTTCTTTTGCGGCTTTGTCAAGCACTTCTAAATCTGAGTCATGCCCAGTAGTTTTTGAAGTCTTTTTGAGCGATAGACTGGTAAAAGCCTTTTTTCAGGCATTTTCGCAATCAAGCGCCACAAATAATGCCGGAAATTTAGCTTTCTGTGTCCGAATTAATCGGAAATCCAAGTTTTGCCTCAAAGTGCCCGTGATTTGCGCCTTTTTCGTCATCGTATCATTTTTCCACTGGGCATGACTCAGCTTCTAAATCCGTCACTCCTTCCAGGTGAGCATCCGTAGCGGTTTGAAAATCAATCGTGGGTTCACGGCGCAATACAGCCGCAACAATCGCGTATTTGAGGTCTGCATCTGCCTGAAAGCGAATCTTCATAGCGCAGGAGTTTTCATATTTTTACGGGCATTTGCGAGTTTTTGATAAAACATCGGGTCAGACTGGCGGGCTTTATCACGCAATTTTTCAAATTCGATTTCGCCTTGGCTGATATATTCATCAATTTCGGCTTCATGTTCCAGATAAAACGTTATGGCTCCATAAACTTGTTTGAGGGTCAGTGTCGGAAACGATTGTGCAATCGTTTCGGGCGATTCGCCGTTCCAAAAGCCATAAACTATCGAGTCAAGAGAAACCCGACTGCCTGCGACTCTGTAGGCTCCGTTGATTTGTTCGACATATTGATTGCTCATAAAGTTTCTCCGTGAGAGATTATTCGAGACAATTGAGGAAGTTGTCAATCAAACTGACAAAGCCCAAATGAACAAACTCAAAACTGCCTTCATATTACCTGCGCTGCCTTTTTATAGTTGGCTCCGGGGTCAATCATTTATATGAGCGCCGGTTCGCAACTGTTCCCTGGATTCAATCCGGTCGGGTTGCTCATTCATTTGCCGTTTCAATTGATTTTCATTTTATGAGCTTATGGTTCACCTGCGGCGGGAAAAAATCATTGGTGAGAAATTAAAAAAGGGATGACACAGCCCCCGTTGCATCATCCCTATTTTTTCTTCTGTCTGTCGCTTCTTATAGAAATTTACGATGACCAACGCAGCCCCCGTTGCCTTGGTCACCGTGTATCTTTCTAAGCTACGCCGTTGATATTGGCAATGCGTGTGCCAGATGAGTGAGCAAGATAAGTGCTTTAATTTCAACGTTGCATTTTTACAAGATCGTTTCAACTTACAAATCTTGTCAGTGCAGGTGCCGCTTCTTGTAAGAATTTAATAATCGCCTTTGACAACCACCTGAAATTTTTGAGATTTTATAATTTCGGAGAGCAAGTTTTCACCGTCAGTGAAAATTTAATTCAACGAACAAAATTAAGAATGCGGCGCGGCGCAAAGCCCGTCACACATTTTTATTCATCTTCCGTGCATTTATCGTAACCAATAAAATCAAGCGCGCTATCCGCGAATAGATGCGAGCACAACAAACCTCACCAACCGGAGAACGAATATGAAACTCAGCTTAAAAAACCTGATGGGGGTCATCTGTTTTTGTCTGGCATTTCTGATGGCTTTATCGGTATTGACCCAGGCTGATGAAAAGCGCGTCAAGATGAAGAACCTGCCCAAAGCCGTTCAACAAACCATTGCCGAACAAAGCAAAGGCGCAACCGTCATTGAACTATCGCAGGAAAAAGAGCATGGGCAGATATTTTATGAAGTTGGCATGAAAATCGACGGGCATCATAAAGATGTGTTGATTGATGCCAACGGAGCAGTTGTTGAAATAGAAGAAGAGGTGGCATTGGATTCACTTCCCTCAGCAGTTAAAAGCGAAATCGAAAAACAGGCAGGACGCGGCAAAATCGTTATGGTCGAATCAATCACCAAAAACGGACAGCTCGTCGCCTACGAAGCCCACATCAAAAGTGGCAAAAAATCGCAAGAGTTCAAGGTCGATACCAACGGCCAAATCATCAAGGAGTAAAAACCAAAATAATGAGAGATAGGATGTGTAATATGAATGACAATAAAAGCAGACTAATGACGCGACGGCAGGCTTTGCTTTCCATTGCGGCACTTTCGGCGGGAACATTAATTAAACCTTCATCGGTTTTCTGTTCGCCGGTTAAGGATAAACTGCGATTTGCAGTTATCGGCGATTGGGGAACCGGTGACACAGACGCGATTAATACCGCAAAACAACTGATTACGGCGCATCAAAGCTCGGCGCTCGATTTTGTGATTTCAGCAGGCGATAACGTCTACCCGAACGGCAGCGGACGTTATTTCGCAAAATGTTTTGAACAACCCTTTTCCGAACTGGTCAAACAAAAAATCAAATTTTACGCGGTGCTCGGCAATCACGATGTTCGGGAAGGCCGCCAGGATCAATGCCAGTATCCGCTGTTCAATATGGGCGGGATGAATTTTTATAAGCTGGAAAAAGGCGCGGGGCTTGCGGACTTTTTTATGATCGATTCAACCGATTACGATGCGACGCAAGCCAACTGGCTGGAAACTTCGCTGCGCAATTCCAAAGCGCGATGGAAAATTGCCACGCTTCACCATCCGATTTATTCTTCCGGCAAACGTCACGGGTCGGACACCGGACTTAGAAAAAAACTCGAACCGTTGTTTACACGTTACGGCGTGAGCGTCGTGTTATCGGGTCACGACCATATTTATGAACGCACCAAAACCCAACAAGGCATTCAATATTTCGTTACCGGAGCCGGCGGCAAATGTCGTCGCGGCGATGTCGATTTGAAAAGCCCGTTTCGCGAAGTCAGCTATGACGAAGACAATCACTTCATGGTCATGGAAATTGACGATAAGCAAATCAGCTTTAAGGCAATCAGCGAACCCGGTCAGCTAATCGATAGCGGCATCATTCAGCAGGGATAAACCTTATCAATTTCGCGAATCACCTTTTCGGCGAACATAGGGGTGTCTTTTAAAAGACATCCCTATGTTGATTAATCTCCCATTTTTCTTTTCTTTCGGTTCCGGTATTTGGAATAATCTTTTCTGCGTAAGACGCCAGCCGAGCGAATTCAAAAGCGAACCACTCACCTGATTCATGAGTCGAGAAGAATTTTTAACCAAGCTATGGATTTGGCTTTCCCTCAGCGGATTTGCTCTGAGCGGCGCGACCTATTGCCTCTCTCGCGGAAGGCAAAAATGGGATAGGTTTGCCAGATACCTCTACACCTTCGCCTTCATTACTTTGGTCGTTCATGTTGGCTTCGCCTATCACCTTTATCATCATTGGAGTCAGGATGCGGTTTATCAAGAGACTGCCAGACAGACCGCAGAAATCTTTGGATGGAATTGGGGCGGCGGGTTATACGTCAACTATGCGTTTATGTTGGGCTGGCTGATTGATGTAATCTGGTGGTGGCGCGGGCTTGACACTTACCACGCGCGCCCGAAACTTTTAGCGGTTGTCTGGCAGGTCTTTCTGCTCTTTATCATTTTCAATGCCACGGTGGTTTTTGCGAGCGGCATCGTGCGCTGGCTTGGACTTGGGCTTTGCTTCACGTTATGCTTGCTGTGGTGGTTGACTTCAACGAGTCGAACATCGTACCAGCCAATGCGCCAAACAGGTGACCATTGAATACCGACACCAAATCTAAGGAATCGTTTTGATGAACTCTTTACCGGCGGAACTTTCCGCGCGACCCCTTCGCCCCACTCGCTTGCCCTTCTATTATGGTTGGGTGAATTTATCTGTTGCCGCGCTCGCAATGGTTGGCACGCTTCCGGGGCGAACGCAGGGACTCGGACTGATTACCGAGCCGTTGCTTAACGAATTGCGCCTGGATCGTCTGGTTTTTGCGCAAATCAATCTCTGGGCAACGCTCATCGGCGCGCTTTTTTGTATAGGCATCGGGCGACTGGTTGATCGGTTCGGCAGCCGCGTCGTGCTGACAACCGTTTCTCTATTCCTGAGCGCCGTTGTCCTCACCATGAGTAATATTCAAAGTGTAATTCTGCTCGCCGTCTTGATTACCTTGACACGCGGCTTCGGGCAGAGCGCGCTTTCGGTTGTGAGCATCACCATCGTCGGACAATGGTTTGTGCGCCGCATCAATCTGGCAATGGCGATTTACACGGTTTTATTAAGCATCGGTTTTATGATTGCTTTTCCGGTCGTCGGTACAGTCATTAGCCGCAATGGCTGGCGGGTTGCCTGGGCAGAAATCGGTCTGGCGTTATTGCTGGCGCTGACGCCTGCGAGTTGGTTACTGGTGCGTCGCACACCGGAATCCATCGGGCTTAAACTTGATGGCGAAAATAGAAATCAGAACCCTGTTGAAAATGAAAAAGCCGGTTTTACTTTACGGGAAGCACTGGCGACGCCCGCCTTTTGGGTCTTCGCTTTATCGAGTTCGGTTTATGGTTTAATCGCTTCGGGTATCGCCTTGTTTAACGAATCCATTCTTGCCGAGCGCGGATTTGATGCTTCGACCTACTATCGCACGCTGGTGATTACTGCACTAACGGCTCTGGCAGGTAATTTTCTTGGCGGCTGGCTCACATCAAAGTGGTCAATGCGGCGACTGCTCGCCGTAGCAATGGGTCTTTTGGCAAGTTCGCTTTTGGCTTTGCCACATCTGCAAAGCCAAACTCATGTCTTTTTTTATGCGCTGGTCATGGGCATGGCAGGCGGATTTGTCATCGTCATCTTCTTTGCCTTCTGGAGCCAGACTTACGGGCGAGCGCATTTAGGAAAGATTCAAGGGGCAGCGCAAGCCCTCACGGTACTGGCTTCGGCAATCGGTCCTTTACTGCTTGCCAAATGTGTCACGCAAACCGGCTCATACGCGATGATATTTTATCTCCTGGCAGCAATCGTCGCGGTTTTAGGACTAAGCGCGTGGTTTGTGGCGATTCCCTCGCTGGTTTCAGCATCACTTGAGAGTTCAAACTGAATGTCGGTTTTACAATGACTCGCATTGAATGAAGCAACCGATTCATGCACTCCTGGTGTGAGAGGTTTTTATTTATTGCAGTTTGCCAATGAATTTACTCAGCCTCTGTTGAGTGAGCGGTCAAAGAGCGATTGTTCAACTTATTAAATCGTATTGCAAACCGCTATAGAGGAAATGGGTCATTGGCTTTTAATATCCAGGCGCTATCGGGTTGGGTAAACCCGATTTTCGGATAGTAATTGACGGCTTTCGGCGCAGCTAACAAAATCAGGGTTGAACGCGCCCCCATTTTTTCTCGCGTCTTTTGAATCAACGCTACACCGATGCCTGAACGTTGATAACTTTCACGAACTGCCAAATCCGACATATACCCACAATAAGAAAAATCCGTCAGCGTGCGGGCAAACCCGACCAGCAAATCGCCATCCCACGCGGTCACGGTTAAATTTCCATGTCGAATCATGTCCGAGATAATCGCTTGGTCATCAATCGGTCTTCGCTCACCCAGGGTTGAAGCCTGCAAAAATTCAATCACTTCATCAACATTCAAATCATTACCATAGCGATAGGTGATCTGACTCATTGTGTGGCTCTCCTTCGATTTTTTTTCTTTACTCCATCATTGCTTATTTGGCGCGATGGTAATTACGAACTTCATCAGGAATGGCAATTCCCGATTTCAGGCGTTCATCAACGATTGGGTCGCCGGTTTGTAAACTTAAAGGCACAACCCCTGCCCAGACATTCAAATCGTAATCCGCTTCATCATCAATCGGTGGTCCCGTGCGAATTTTTGCCGACGCCTCGGTTAATGGAATCCTCAGTACGGTGGTGATTCGCATCTCGCTTTCATTGGGTTCGCGAACCGCTTCCCATCGACTTGGCACAATGTGATTGGTAAAGGCGCGCAACGCTGCCAGCTTTTCCTTTTCGTTTTCAACAAGGCTGGCTTTGCCAAATACTACCACCGAACGATAATTGAACGAATGATGAAATGCCGAACGCGCCAATACCAATCCGTCTATCAAGGTCACGGTTACACAAACCTCGATGCCTTCGCTTAAATTTTTGAGCATACGGCTTGCCGCCGAACCGTGGATGTAGAGTTGGTCATCAACCCGCGCATAGCCCGTCGGGATGACGAACGGTTGCCCCTCAACAACGAAGCCGACGTGACAGACAAACCCTTCATCAAGGATTGCATTAATCTTTTCCCGGTCATATTCGCCGCGTTTGGGCAGACGTTTTACTGTGGTTCTTGAGGTCGGTTCTATTCGTTCCATCAAATAATTCTCCTTTGCAAACGCATGGATTGTAAAACAAATTGGTATGGCGACAAGAGCCATTTTCAGATAAAGTGATGGTGCCAATTTTCAAGGTCAAATTTCCATGTCTAAAAGCGCCACAGCCTTACCGGTCACGTTCGCACTGAGTAGCGAATCGCCAATTCCGTTATACCGGCAACTTTATGATTGGTTGCGAAAAGCCATCCTTTCGGGACAACTACAAGCCGGAACCCGTTTGCAATCGACCAGAGAACTCGCCGCAGAACTCGGCGTGTCGCGCAACACCGTCTTGAATGCCTTTGAACAACTGCTTGCCGAAGGTTACCTCGAAGGGCAGGTCGGCGCGGGCACCTTTGTTTCCCATTCGCTCCCCGATGACATGCTGTTTACGACGCAGAAAAAATCCAAGGTTGTAGCGGTATCCAAACGCGGGCGGGCATTATCGGATTTCGGGGCAAAATTGACCAAGCCGTTGGCGTCAGATGCTTTGTCAAATCAAGCTACCGTTAAACCGTTTCGTCACGGGACGCCTGCGCTTGCTGAATTTCCCAAGAAAATATGGGCAAATTTATTAACCAAACATTGGCGCAAGCCGCCGCTTGAACTGTTGACCTATAACGATGCCGCCGGCTACAGCCCTTTAAGAGAAGCGATTGCCGATTATCTGCGAGCGTCACGGGCGGTTCGTTGTGAACCCGAGCAGGTGATTATCATCGCCGGAGCGCAACAAGGTTTGGACATCAGCGCCCGATTACTGCTCAATGCCGAAGACACCGCCTGGATTGAAGACCCGGGTTATCTGGGCGCGCGTTCAGCATTAATCAGTACCGGGGCTAAACTGGTTCCGGTGCCGGTTGACGATGAAGGCTTTGATGTCAATGAAGCCATCAAGCTTTCGGCGAAAGCCAAACTGGTTTACGTTTCGCCCTCGCATCAATACCCGCTCGGCGTCACCATGAGTTTGACGCGCAGGCTGGCGCTTCTCGAATGGGCTTCACGCGCAGGAGCCTGGATTATCGAAGACGATTACGATAGCGAATACCGTTATGCCGGGCGTCCGCTTGCTGCCTTGCAAGGGTTGGATAAAGAGGGGCGGGTGATTTATATTGGCACCTTCAGTAAAGTGTTATTCCCTGCGCTGAGGATTGGCTATGTGGTCGCGCCTCCCGACCTGATTGATGCCTTCACACGTTTACGAAATATTCAGAGCCGGTTTACCCCATCGATTGATCAGGCAGTGGTTGCCGATTTTATCAACGAAGGACATTTTCACAGACATCTGCGGCGGATGCGTATGCTCTATCGCGAACGGCAGGAAATCCTTCTTGATGCCATTCAACGTAATCTGAATGGGTTGATTGAAGCCCAATCACACGATGCGGGAATGCATGTGATTGGCTGGTTGCAAGGCGGATTAAGTGACCAATCCGTCGAAAACTTCATCGCTAAAGCGGGCATCTACGCGCAATCTTTATCTTCGCTTTGCCTACGCTACCCAAGACCCGCGGGGTTATTGATGGGATATGCCGGATACAATGAGAAACAACTGCGCGCCGCGGTTAGAAAATTGGCAGAGCTTTTATCGCGGGCGAACAAACCGCAAAGCGTTCGGAAATCCAATTAAACTGAAAAAGTTGCAGGCTTGCCGGAGCAGACAGAAAATTGTTTTCAGACAATGTTTAAATCAGATAGAAAAACTTTTATTTTTGGCTATAATGGGGATGTTTGGAGACCAAACGCTCCGACAAAACCGGCAGTTTTAGCCCGTCAACGCGATTTCAGAAAAAATTCTTATCTGCTGAAAAGCGCGTCTTTATCTGAACCCTGAAGGATTTGGGTTTATCTAAGCAGGACAGTTCGCTTCAGGATAATTTTGCTGTGGAAGAAATGGTGGTCTATGAACCACACCGGTTCTTTAACAATTTAATTTCAGTGACAGATAACGTAATGACGAATTCAGGGGTTAGGAGATTTCTGTTTTTAGGTTCTTTGAAAAGTATTCCTCACTTCTCATAAGTAATATTCATTCCTTCAGGATTACTTCTCATCATAAATAAATCTGACCTCTGTCTTTCGACCCCTAAATTTTCATCTTGTCACCCAACTACCGCTCTGGGGCACAAAACCTCAATGTCCGAAGGCGGTTGTTTGACGAACGGAGGTCTCAATGCGATTCGATGTTACTATTATTCGTATCGTCTTCATCGTTGCACTCGTGGGCGCCGGCTACTTTCTTAAACCCATTAACGGCTCACAGACTTCTTCGGTCGCCACAGGCGCAATCATTGCGCTGGCGATTATTTTCTTTGAAGCCCGTATCCGAAAAGCCAGTTTGAAAACACTCATCGGAGGGGCAGTGGGTTCGATTCTCGGCATCGCGGGTGCGACTCTAATTTGCTGGATCATCTCCTTACAACATTCTATTTCCGAAGAGTTCAAATCATTTTTAACCGTTGCCATCACCCTAATCATGGCTTATGTCGGTCTGGTTGTGGGAGCCGTCAAAGGCGATTATCTCGATTTGTCTGCGCTTGGCGGCATCTTTGTTGAAAAGGGACAGGGCAAAGCCGCGCCCTTGATTTTGGATACCTCGGTCATCATCGATGGTCGGGTCGCCGACATTGCCGATACAGGATTCCTGGCGGGCACTCTGGTTATTCCGCAATTCGTCCTTAAAGAATTACAGCAGATTGCCGACAGCGCCGATTCCAATAAACGCAATCGCGGGCGACGCGGACTCGACATTCTGCAACGCCTGCAAAAGAAAAAAGGCACCTTTGAAATTGTCATCAGTGAAGCCGATTACCCGGATGTTCGCGAAGTTGACCATAAACTGATCGAGCTTGCCAAACAGATTGAAGGTAAAATCGTCACCAACGATTTCAACCTGAATAAAGTCGCACAACTCAGGGGCGTTCAGGTGCTCAATATCAACGAACTGGCGAATGCCTTAAAGCCTGTAGTGCTGCCGGGCGAACTCATGCGCGTCTATGTCATGAAAGAGGGCAAGGAGTATAATCAAGGAGTTGCCTACTTGGATGATGGCACGATGGTTGTCATTGATAACGCACGCCGGATGATTGGCAAGAACGTTGATGTCGCAGTGACCTCGGTTTTGCAGACCACGGCAGGCAAAATGATTTTTGGTCGCTTTAATGAAGATGGACGCGCTACGGTTCGCGAAGAAGTGAAAGCGCCGACTGTCCCGAAACAAATTCGCACAGGTGAGTGAACGCAAAATCAACACAGTCATAATCCCGGCAGCCGGTATCGGTTCGCGCATGCATGCAGACCGCGCCAAGCAGATGCTTGAACTGGTCGGTGTGCCTTTGCTGGTTCACACCCTCAGACGCTTTGAAGACTCGGATGCGGTTGACCAGATTATTCTGGTGTTGCAACCGAGTCTGACCTCCGAAGTGCTCACCTTGCTTTCGCGTTACAACATCAAAAAGATTGCCCGCGTCGTCGGTGGCGGAGCCGAACGTCAGGATTCGGTGTATCAAGGTTTGCAGGTGGTGCGCGAAAGCACTGCCGGCATTGTGCTCATTCACGATGCCGTCCGTCCGTTTGTGCGTCCCGAAGAGATTAAACAGGTCGTTCAGCGAGCCGAATCGAAGGGCGCAGCCATTTTGGCAACCGCCAGCGTCGATACCATCAAACAGGTCAAGCAATCAACGATTCGCAGGACATTGGATAGACGCTATATCTTTCAGGCACAAACACCGCAGGCGTTTCAATATGCGATTATCAAAGAAGCGCATGAACGCGCCAAGGCTGAAGGCTTTCGCGGCACGGATGATTCCCAACTGGTCGAACGCATCGGACAAAAGGTATCGGTTGTTGAAGGCTCGCCAATCAACATCAAAATCACCCGACCTTTTGATTTAAAGATTGCCGAAGTCATTCATCGAGAATATTTCGGATGATAAAATCTCACCGGATATTTCAGCAAAAGGAGGACGACCGATGAGCTTCCTGAATAAAAATCTCACGCAAACGACATCGTGGGATAGCGTCATTCAACTTATTCTTGTTTTATCGTTTTTACCTTATATTCCGGTTTTAATCAGTTCTTATGGGGCTGCAATTATTTTAAGTATGTTGATAACCTTGTTGGAATTTGCAGTTTTTATTTACGGATATAAACAAGGCGAAGATACAGGCGAAATAAAAATTGCCCTGCTCATCGCCTCACTTCCCGCAAGCTTTTTTTATACATGCTTCATTCTTTACTGGTTTATTATTCGGGGTTTATTTGGAGGAACGCCTGATTTTTAACGGCAATTCTGACTTCTGACTCCTGACTTCTGAATTCTTTTTCACATTATGCGCATTGGCATCGGATACGACATTCATCGTCTGGTTGAAGGACGCAAGCTGATTTTAGGCGGCGTCGAGATTCCTTTTGACAAAGGCTTGCTCGGACATTCGGATTCCGATGTCTTGACGCATGCGATTTGTGATGCGCTTTTGGGAGCCGCAGCCCTTGGTGACATCGGTTCGCATTTTCCCGACAGTGACCCGCGCTTTAAGGGGGCTTCGAGTTTGGATATGCTGGCGCATGTGGTTAGTTTAATTGCACAACTGGGCTATCGCATTGCGAACATTGATTCAACGATTATTGCGGAAAAACCCAAACTCGCGCCTTATATTCAAACGATTCGCCAGCAACTCGCCACCGTCTTAAAAATCGAACTCCATCAAATCAGCGTCAAAGCCAAAACCAATGAAAAGCTTGATGCAGTGGGGCGCGGCGAAGCCATGCAGGCACAGGCTGTTGCCTTGATTGCGTTGATTTGAGTGCGATAGTAAATAATAATGAGACGCGAATCAGTCAATCGCAAAATGGAGGCAAGCAATGTTTAATACATACAAAGCGACGCTCACCGGCAAACACATCGAATGGCAAGGCGAGGCTCCGGACTTTCTGGAGAAAGAAAACCCTGTGGATGTTTTGTCACTATTCTCAAAGAATCAGATTTAGCGAAAAAATCCAACGGAATGAAAATGGCGGAGGCTTTAGAACGGCTTGCTGAAATCAGTTTATCGAGCAAATTGGGTTTGTTGATTCCTATTATCGAAGCTGGGCAAAATTAGAATTTGCTGTCTTACGCGATGAAATAGAAAAAACTTAGCATTTTTGTTGTTTTTTTCCGAACCTCGTTAAAATCAGCTTGATGACCGAAAACAACCGAGGAATTTTTGCACCCTTGATTGGCGATGGGCGTCCGTTACTCTGGTTCACCGGTTTGATGTTGATGCTTTCGGGCATCGGCGCGATTTTTATTGCCGCCACCGGTCATTTCCTTCCCCAGGATGTTCAATATCTCGGTATGACCGCAAGTGAGCTTTGCCAACTGCATCAATGTCGCATCGTTCATTTTATGATTCACGACCGCGTCTCGTGGGGCGGGTCGCTGGTTGCTATCGGTTCGCTTTATATGTGGATGGTCAGCTTTCCCTTGAAAAGACAAGCGGCGTGGAGTTGGTGGGTGTTTTTAATTACTGGCATTCTCGGTTTCGGGAGTTTCCTCGCCTATCTCGGATATGGCTATCTTGATTCCTGGCATGGCGTTGCGACGCTTGCGCTACTGCCGATTTTTCTAACCGGTTTGCTGCGCTCTCGCGCAACCTTACCACGCGATGAAATGTTTAAAACCATTTTTAAACCCGCGATAAAAATCAATGTGAAGACCCGCGAAGGAATGGGACGCTTGCTGTTGCTGTTTACAGGGCTTGGAATGATTGCCGCCGGAGCGACGATTTTAATTGTCGGAATGACGGCGGTATTCGTGCCGCAGGATTTAAGCTTTATGAAGGTCACTGCCGAAGAGTTACGCGCCATCAATGAGCGACTGGTGCCGCTTATTGCCCATGACCGCGCAGGGTTTGGCGGCGGCATCTGTACCACCGGACTCGCGGTTTTATTTTGCGTCTGGTGTGGCAAATCTTCGCGAAATCTCTGGCAGGTGCTCTGTCTTGCGGGGACGGTGGGGTTTGCCACCGCCATCGGCATTCACCCAATCGTCGGCTATAATGATTTTGTTCATCTGGCTCCCGCGATGATTGGCGCGATAACTTTTCTGGTCGGCATCACACTCTGTTATAAACCGATGGTTATCGAACGCCACCAATAAATTCTCGAAGGAGTAGCAATGAAAAAAAGAGTTTTCATATTCAGCCTGCTTGTTTCTCTGTTCCTGGCGATTTTCTTTTTAAGCTTGCCTGAAACTCATTCGATTGAATCTGCCAACGTCGCTTTGCAGGCTCCCGAAATCACCGGCTACCGGAAGTGGCATCGCGTCACCGACAAGCCCGTAAAACTCGACGCGCAAATCGCCGTAATGTGCGCCCCGGCATCGGCTGCAAAACTCAACATCAGCCTGCACGCCGAAAAATATATCAATGTCTTCGTCAATAACACTGGCAAACAAATTTTATTGAATGACTGGTCGGCGTCGTTTCCGCAAGGTTCGATGATTGTCAAAGAGAAAATGCCCGATGCAACCACCACCCAACCCGAACTATTAACCGCGATGATTAAACGTGAAGCGGGATTTAATCCGCCAAGCAATGATTGGGAATTTCTGGTATTGAGTGGCGACGGAAAACAAGTGATTGAACGGGGCAATCTGCAAAAATGTATCACCTGTCATCTGGCTGTGCGCCAGCAGGATTTGGTCTATCGCAACTATCTGAAGACCGTCCGCATTCGTTAATTTTTTTCATTGTCGGATTGACGTTAGTCTGATCGGATGAAATCCTATTGCCTCAGTATTCCTTTATTCATCGGGAAAAATCATACAGTTAAGGAAATTCATGAGAGCCGTAGATATTATCGAAAAAAAGCGTGATGGGATGGAACTCTCACGCGAAGAAATCAGTTTCATCGTTCAAGGTTACACACGTGGAGAAGTGCCCAATTATCAGGTCTCCGCTTTATTGATGGCAATTTTTCTGCGCGGCATGACCACAGCCGAAACCGTCGCGCTCACCCACGAAATGCTTTATTCGGGCATTGTCGTGGATTTATCTTTCTTGGGTCGCCCCCGCGTAGATAAGCATTCAACCGGTGGCGTAGGCGATAAAACCTCGCTGGTGATTGCCCCGGTGGTGGCAGCGGCGGGCGTGCCTGTGCCGATGATTTCAGGACGTTCGCTTGCCCATTCCGGCGGCACCCTCGATAAACTCGAATCAATTCCCGGATTCAATGTCAATTTGTCGCTTGATGAATATAAACGCGGGCTTGAGCGCGTCGGCTGCGCCCTCATTGGACAAACCGCAGAGATAGCGCCTGCCGATAAAAAACTTTATGCTTTGCGCGATGTGACGGCGACGGTTCCCTGCCAGCCGCTTGCTGCCGGTTCGATTATGAGCAAGAAACTGGCGGAAGGCATCACCGGGTTAGTTCTGGACGTTAAAACCGGAAGCGGCGCATTTATGAAGACCGAAGCCGAAGCCGTGTCATTGGCACGACTGATGATTGACCTGGCAAAGGGTATGGAAAAAGAAGCGGTCGCCTTAATCACCGATATGAATCAACCGCTCGGACGATTGGTCGGCAATTCATTGGAAGTCATTGAATCGTTCGATACTTTGAAAGGCGAGGCTCCCGAAGATTTCAACACGCTTTGCCGCGAATTATCGGCTGAGATGTTGCTGTTAGGGCGCGTGGCGACGGATTTGGAAAACGGGCGAGCGATTTACGATGAGATGATTTCATCGGGCAAAGCTTTGGAAAAGATGCGTGAGATTATTGCCTTTCAAAACGGCAACCCCGCAGCCGTTGATGATTATTCATTGCTGCCGCAATCCACAAACCAAAAGCCGGCGGTTGCGCAACGCAGCGGCTTCGTTCAGGCAATTGACACGCGCGTTGTCGGTCATGCGTCGATGCTGCTCGGCGCAGGGCGTCTCAGGATGGACACGCCGATTGATTTGGGCGTTGGCTTAAAAGTGGACGCGAAAATCGGCGACGAAGTAAATGCCGATTCGCCATTGGTGACCTTATATTACAACGATGGTTCGATGATTGACGAAGTCACGCGAATTATTCAACAGGCTTACACCATCGGGGAAACGCGCGTTGAACCACCTGTGTTAATTAAACAGGTGTTGCGTTGAGGTAATAATTTCAACTGCATTTGACGCGAGTTTACAAACGCGCCCATCGCTCATACAATCAACCCTCAACCCTATCTTCAGTGGAAGAAATCAATCTTTTGGAGACATTCGATGAACTCAAAAATTAATCGCAGAAAATTTATTAAAACCAGCGCCGTTATCGGCACCGCCGCAAGCCTCAGTCCGAATCTCATGCTTACAGGGCATGCGCAAAGCAAAGGCACTCGTCCGCTCATTGTTTCAAGTACAAACGGCTTGGAAGCCATCAAAACCGGCATGCAGATGTTAAAAGCCGGAAAAGACACGCTCGATGCGGTAATCGCATCCGTCAACATCGTTGAAGATGACCCGAAAGATATGTCTGTCGGATACGGCGGACTTCCCAACGAAGAAGGCGATGTTGAATTGGATGCCAGCGTCATGCACGGACCGACGAAACGCGGCGGCGCGGTAGCTTCGATTCGTTACATCAAGAATCCTTCCAAGGTTGCGAAACTGGTGATGGAGCGCACAGACCACATGTTGTTGGTCGGCGAAGGCGCCTGGCGTTTTGCTTTTAAACACGGGTTCAAAAAAGAAGAATTGCTCACCGAAGAGGCGCGGTTAATCTGGTTGCAATGGAAAGAGATGATGAGCGATAGAGACGCCTGGGGACCTGGGCTTGCCGCGCCCGATTCTGAAAAGATGAGTATTTTAAAAGAGACGCGCCCGGATTTAATCGGTCTGGCAACCGAAATGATTGCCCATCCGCCAACCGGCACGATTAATTGTTTGGCGGTCAATGAACGCGGCGACATTTCGGGGACGACGACGACCAGCGGTCTGGCTTTTAAGATACCGGGTCGCGTCGGTGATTCGCCAATCGTTGGCGCGGGTTTGTTCGTTGATAACGAAGTCGGCGCGGCGGGTTCGACAGGTCGCGGCGAAGAGAACATCAAAATCTGCGGCGCGCACACCATTGTGGAGATGATGCGTAAAGGGATGTCGCCGACGGATGCCTGCCTTGAAGCCTGCAAACGGGTTTCAAAAAGCTATAACGACAACAAAGCGAAACTCAGCAAATTCGGCATCAATTTTTATGCGCTTAACAAAGCTGGTGAATACGGCGGCGCAACGCTGTGGGGATATTCAATCAACAGCAAAGGCGAACGTCGTCGCGCCACGATGGCAGTTCACGACGGCAAAGAAAGCCGCTTGCATGAATTGGCATATGTATACGAAATTGCAGAAAAGTAGCCTTTACGACAATCCAATGATGCGGGGGTAAATCAAAGATAGCACTTGGGAGAGCCTATGGCGAACGAAGAAATCATCACGGCAATGAAAGTAATGCTCGATGGTTTTAAAGATGATTTTCGATATGAATTGAGGGCTGTCGAACAACGTCTCAACGACAAAATCGATTCCGTCGAACAACGTCTCAACGACAAAATTGATGGTGTACAACAGCAATTGAACGATAAGATTGATTTGGTTGAACAACAACTGAGCGATAAGATTGATTCGGTTGAGCAGCAACTGAACGATAAGATTGATGGTGTACACTTTGAAGTAAAAGCTATTTCCCAGGCGGTGATTGAAACCAGTCGCAAAGTCAAACGCATCGAAGAAGACGAACTTCCCAGAATTGCAGCCTTGGAAACGCGGGTTGACCGCATTGAAAAATCATCTTCTTAAATTCAAAATAATCACGATGAAAAAAATAACCGTTGCGATTTTTTTAGGTTTGAGTCTGTTGCTTCCGGCATGCAAAGGCACACGCGATGAAGCGGGCGGCAAGTTGCGCGTCGGCATCGTCTTCGACATCGGCGGCAAAGATGACAAATCGTTCAATGCCGCCGCCTGGGAAGGCGTCAAACGCGCCAAAGAAGAGATGCCTGATAATGTCTTCTTGCGCGATGTCGAACCCGGAGAGCCGACTTCGATTGAACCGTCGATGCGCGCTTTTGCCGAACGCGGTTACGATTTGATTATCGGCGTAGGCTTTGCGCAAGCCCCTATCATGGAGAATGTCGCCAGAGACTATCCCAATTTAAAGTTCGCGATTATCGATGGGGTGATTGATACGCCGAATGTCGCTTCGTTGATTTTTAAAGAACACGAAGGCTCTTTTCTGGTTGGTGTCATTGCCGGGAAAGTTACCAAAACCAACAAACTCGGATTCGTGGGCGGCATGGATATTCCGCTGATTCATCGTTTTGCCGAAGGCTACAAAGAGGGCGCGAAATACGCCAATCCGAAAGTCGAAGTCTATGAAAACTATGTCGGCATCAATGATGGCGCCTGGAACAATCCCGGCAAAGGTAAGGAACTGGCGACCGCGCAATTTGAACGCGGCGCGGATATTGTGTTTCAAGCGGCGGGCAATTCCGGTCTTGGCGTATTCGATGCGGCAGAAGACCGCAGCAAACAAACTGGCGGCGAAGCGAAATATTTCGCCATCGGCGTGGATGCCAACCAGAACTGGGTCAAGCCGGGATTCATTTTAACCAGTATGATGAAACGCCTCGACAACGCGGTGTATTTGATTGTGAAAGATTTGGTGAACGGCAAATTCACCGGCGGGCTGCACATCTACGGCTTAGATAACGAAGGCGTCGGCTACGCGCTCGACCAATATAATGAACCGTTGATTCCCAAAACCGTTCTCGAAGAAGTCGAACAAGCCAAACGCGACATCGTCGCCGGTAAAATCAAAGTCACCGATGCGATGGCGAAGTAGCATCAACCCGTCAAACAACAAGCCAAAGGGCGAAGCAACTTATGACGCGGCTTTGCCCTTTGGCTTGTTGGCATCTCTTTATTGGCAAATCAGAGATTTTCCTACATTTTCTATTACAGCATATTCTGGGTTGCGCATTTTTTCCGAGCAAGCATCAGGGTTGATAAATTAAAACCAGTCGAGGAGCGAGATTGGCGTTGCCCGCAAGTGTCGCCCCTTCGCGCGAATAGTAGCGCACTTGTCCGTTTTGCCCTTCAGCTTGCTTTTTAATCAACCATCCATAATCGGCTCCGGCTTGCATATCAGCCAGGACATTCCAACTCACATCGCCCATTTGGTTATTGATATGCAGAATGCTTGAAGCCGTCGCCGAAGCAAAACTGCCGCCGTTCCAAGGCGAAACGCAGTCATCATTTTGATTGTTGATGTTGCTATCCTTGGCGCATTTCCAAGTTGCGCCTTCGCCGGTGCCGCGAAAACCTTGACCGCCACCGACCATCACATCATTGCGCCCGTTGCCCTCCGTCCAATCGGCAAGCAACCGATGCGCATCCACCAAACGTCCGGTGGTTCCCCAATTATCGGAGTTTTCAGCGATGTTCAGGATGAGGTTTGCAGATTGCAATCCATCGGTTGAAATGCCTGATAGATTGAACCTGACAATCACACGATTATGCCCGGAACTTTGAATCCGCAATCGTTCATTCGCGCCTTCATTGGTATTGTCCGCGCCATCTCTGAGGAAGTTGTCGGCAACGGCGAGGAGCGTGCCGGAGATTACAATTTTGAAGGTACAACTCGTTTGATTATTTGCCCCATCGGTTGCTGTGCAAGTGACGGTGGTAATGCCTAACGGAAATGTTGAACCGGAAGATGGTGAACAAACCACTGTCGGTATACCGGCGTTATCATTGGCTGTAGGCGGCGGGTAGGTTACGGCCAACGAACTTTCCCCTGAAGCCGCAGTGGTGACAAGGTTTGCTGGACAGACGATTGAAGGGGGCTGGGTGTCATTGCAGTTTTCGACGACAGTCAAAATTTGATTGGCTGCAACATTGGTAAGTGTTTGTGTACATCCCGAAGTCCAGCGAATCTCAATTTCATCAATGATATTGGCGCTGTCGAGTCCGAAATGCAGGCGATGACTCTGAATTCCCGTTGTCCACGACCCTGGAATGTTATGTTGGCGATATTGTCTGTGGGTTCCGGTTCGCAACATAATTCGCGCGCCTATGCCATCGTGATTGCTTGTCGTCCCTACCAGGTTCAGAGATAGCCAATGGCTGTCTGTGAGGTTGTTACGATAGAGCCGATTAGCACCAATGCCGTTGTACCCCATGAAAATATCGCGGTCGCCATCATTTTCCAGATCGAAGGCAAACATTGAATTTCGGTGACTCTGTCCCGACAATCCCGCTGTTGTAGTAATATCAGCAAAGCCAGGAACAGTATTTTCAACCAATAGATTCTGGTACAAAAATGATGGGTCATTACTGCCACCACCATTGAGTAGATCAATATCGCCATCGTTGTCATAATCACTCCAAACTATTTCATATCCCCCATCAATCGGGCTGGTCGCGCCTAAAGCGTTGGGTTGTTCGGTGAAACTCAACACACCAGTTTCAACAAAGTTATTTTTGTAAAGCAGATTTGCTGTAAAGAATCCCAGATTGAAATAAATATCCATGTCACCGTCATCATCATAATCGGCAAACTGCGCGTGAGTAGCTTGATAGAGCGATCTTGGCAAACCTACAGCCACGGTTTCATCCTGCAAAACGGCATTGCCCGTCGGGATGAGAAGATTTCGATAAAAGTTATGATAAGAAGTATAGTTCTTGTCATTGATCACATAGAGGTCTACATCACCGTCGTTATCAACATCGCTCCAGTGCAAACTGGAAGCGGTGATGGCATTCTGGTCAATTCCTGCAACGATAGACACATCTGTAAACAATGGGGTACCGGTTTCCTTGAGATGGTTTTTGAGAAGCAATAAAGTGCCAGGAAAACGATTAGCCAGCAAATCTAAATCGCCGTCGTTATCATAATCTGCCCAGGACGCTAGATAGAATAAGTTTATAGGCTCGGAAATTGTTTGCATCACCGAAAGGATTGGGCTTCCTGAGCCAACCTGATTATTGCGATAGAAGATCAGTTTAGCTGGGTTACTGGTTCCCAAAACCGCATCTAAATCGCCATCGTTATCGAAATCGCCCCAAGTGCTGAATCGAACATCCTGCGCTTGCACACTCGATAGATCAACCCACAAATCCGTTACATCGTTGAAGGTGCCGTCGCCGTTGTTATGAAACAGTTTTAACGTATTCCCGGTGACGGATGGTAAATACCCAACCAAAATCAGGTCTTCTAATCCATCGCTATCAAAATCTGCCACGCTTGACCCGTTAGCATCAGTTGGTTCGGTTATCCCTGCACTTGCCCCAATTTCTGTAAATGTTAAGGAAGCTGAGGCGCTGCTTGGTTTGATTACGCCACAAATCAACACGACAGTGAAAGAAAATACTAAAACCATTAACAGGCTTTTACTGAACACACGTATATCCATAATCCCTCCTTTTGGTTCATTTGAGTGTAGGCTTGTAAGCCTTATCTGAGACGGTTTCTACTGTTTGGCAACTGTGAATTGGTCGCTATCTCAGTTGCAATTGTGGAATTATTTTTTTCCTGAACATTAAGTGATAATGAAGACACGCTCTCAACCACTATTGAATATGCTCCCCTTGTGGAGTGCCAGCTCTCACCTTACAAGCACATACATCAGTCGAAGGCGTGTCTATATCTATTCCTCAATAATTCAATTGCGAGCCATTCCCCGATAAGGAATTTACTCAGGTTGAAAAATATAAGCCCAGCAGGGCGCTTCGTCCGAATCAGCGCCTGCGGTGATTTGCACGGGATTACTGCCGTCAATATCCATCATCCATAAATCTTCATCATCGACGTTACCGTGTTGAGTGATCCGGTAGCTGTATATTTTTGTCCTGTTTGCTCCGAGCAACTCACTAACGGCAGTTAAAAACTCCTCTTCTTTCGAGAAGATTTGATCTTTTAGCGGTTGCAGCTTTTCAATCACATCATCGGGAATATGCGCCAGCGGCATCGTTTTATACGACGTTTCGTTTAATTGATAACTATGTCTGGCTGATACAACACGGGTTCCATCGGGCGACCAATCCGACTCTTCCCACCCTGAAAAAGTTGTGACGCGATATTGCGTGTTGACCGGGTCGGCAACATCGGCAATATAAATATCTCCTCCATTTGAACTGTGACGATAGGTTATCCAGAGAATTTTATTTCTATCAGGCGAATACTTCGGCTGATATTCATTTTCAACCAGTGGAATCACCTCTTCTTCACGTCCGGTTGTCAAATCAAGCCGAAAAATGGTTAGCTGCCCATCAACCCACAGGTGCTTCATAAACAAAATCGTTTTGCCATCCGCAGACCACGATGGCGCATATTTACCCCAACCCTTTTCTTGCGGCGGTTCATAAGGCTCACCTATCGCAGGGGAAATTTCCATAATCCAGAGATTGCCGAATTTACCGCGACCATCAGGGTCTATTGAGCTTTTTCGAGCAAATGCGATTTTCGTCCCATCCGGTGACCAACCGGGGCCGAAAGAATAATGCTCGGAATTTGGATAATCGAACTTATCAGTAACAGGAATTTCCTCTCCGGTAAGTAAATCTTTAATGAAAATGCTTGAACTGGCATTGCCTTCATCAATCGCCCTTGGCCTTTCCCGTCGCGTAAATGCGATACGGGTTCCATCAGGTGAAACTTTGACACTCTCATCCGCCACATCACCAAAGGTCACTTGTTCAGGTTGTGAACCATCCGGGTTAATCATCCAGATGTGGCGTTGAATGGTTCCCTGCTCTTTGGCTCTGTTTGAAGCAAAAAATATTTTTTCTACCCAACGCCCTTTCATTCCGTTTGGTGCAGGGCGCTGTTGCGGCGCTTGATTGAAAGCGTTCGTCGTGTGTGCCGCCTGAACTTCACGGTTATGTTTGTGCAGAATGAGCGCGTTGGTCGCAACCAGAATGGCGATTGCCAAAAGATTAACCAGATGCGGCACGGCTTTTTGAGTCGCGGCTTTCGCCCAACGCTGCACCACCAGAATCAAACCGCCGGGCAAGCTGATATAGCCAAGCTTTCTAATCAACTTCTTCAACGATTTTTTCAAGCGGTCTTTATTCATTTTTACAATGACCGCCTGTTCCATCGCCGGTTTATCCTGAATACCTAAAATCTCAACGTAATGCTCGGTGCCGCGCACCCCATCGAGCATCAATGCCACGATTTTTTTATCCACCTCATTGAGCGGCGATTGAATTTCGCGCAGCAATTCATCCTCTAAAAGCTTACGCTCAGGCGTATCGCTGCGGCGTTTGCGCGACAGGATTTCGCTGTCGATTGCCTCGACCGGCACAAAAGCTTTTTGCCGATTTAATATGGTGAACAAATCTCTTGCAGCAATCATAAATAGATAACCGAACAATCCGTTCTTACTTCTGGCAGGCACATATTTTTCCGGCTGTTTCAAAAAACTCATTAACGCATCAATCGCCGCCGAAGCGATGATATGCGGGTCGTGAATCTGTTTATAAAATCGCCGGCTCAGGCTTTTGACCAGGAGTTGAAGAAAATGCTCGGAAATTTCCGACACCACGCCGTCATCGCGCGCTTCAAGTAAACGCGCGTGTAAAGTGTCACCCAATTGCTTGAGTTCGGATTTACTGAGCGGCATTCTCTGTTTCGCCTCTCGAAGTACGGGATTTCGCTTCCGCTTAAATTACAGCCTCAGATTGCAATAGTGCCTGGTATAAGACTCATAACTCTCCAACCGGAATTGCTGTTGCTTAAAACCCGTCTCCCCGGCGCAAGGTATCGTACCGCGTGCTGTCAGTATATATTCCTCAAAAACCCGCCAAAGCGCGAAAGCTTTGGAAAAAATATTTTTAGCTTTTGAAAATCCAAATGGAGAGGTTGCCGCAAGCCCTAATGAGCCTGATGACGCATTTGTGCAGTCTGATTCCCGGTTGGCAAGCGGACTGGCAAGGTAATTGGCGCGCAAGTTTTGACTTGGGCATCATTCGTCTTAAAGAATGCTGAGTAGTCTCCCAAACTGGTATGGCTTGAAATCACGATGTTATAATTTCTGCGTCGGAAGAGGGCTAACGAATGGTTTTCAACATAAAGGATTCACGAAGTATGAATAAGATTTTTAAGAACAGAATGATGGGTTTACTTTTATCGATTGCCTTGCTTTTCGGGCTAACGAGTTTGACCCCTGCGCAAAACCCCGCAAGCGACCCCATCGATATTTCTCACTATAAAATTTATGCCGAATTAGAGCCGGATAATCATATTTTAAAAGCGCAAACCACGGTGACCTTCAAGGCGCTCAAACAGACGCAATCGGCAGTTTTTGAAATGAATGGTTCGTTAATCATCACCAGCGTCAAAGCGCCCGATGGACGAACCGAACTGCAATTCATTCAAGACCGCGTCAATGAATTGAACGTCAAAATCAATCTGGGGCAACTCTACTCCGCTGGTTCGGAAATCACTTTGACCTTTGAATATTCAGGTCCCCTTGCAACGCCCGAAGGCGGTCCCATCAATGACACACGCCTCGCCTATGTCGGACCCGAAGGCTCATATCTGTTTTATGCGGCGCGTTGGTTTCCCTTTCACGGTTATGTCTCCGACCGCGCCACTTCGGAAATCAGTTTGACGGTTCCCGAAAACTGGGTCGTCGCAGGCCATAGCGATAATCCCGTGGCACCTGTTTCAACCTATGTATTTCAAACTCAGATGCAGCAAAATAAACCCGCAGTACAGGCGGCAACCACGCCACCTCAAATGATGGTTGCGCCGCCAAAGAGCAATCAGGTAGCGCCGACCACCCCTGCAAAAAAATCTGCATCGCCCGCAACCACAACGCCGGTTGCGCAAAAATCGACAACCACCAGTAAACCCTTGACGGAACCGGCTAAATCGATATTCGGCGCACCCAATCCCAAAGATAAACGCCAGACCTTCACCTTCGTGGAAAAACAACCGGTCTTGGTCGGCTCGTTTGCCGCCGGTCAATTTATCACTCGCACCATCAATTCCGGCGGTATACAGATTGACCTTTTTGCTTTGCCCGGAAGCGAAAGCCGCCTCGAAGAATACGGCAAAGAGATTGCCCAAATCATCAGTTTTTATAACGCCAAATTCGGGCAATACCCGTTCGGCAATCGCTATGTGTTTTCAGAGGTCGATGACGAAACCCTGGAAACTTACAGCACCGCGGGCATCGGCTTTCTCTCACACAGTATTTTGACTTCGGAAAGAGCTTTGCCGGTTGAATTGCTGGCGCGCGAAGTCGCCTATCAATGGTGGGGGCAGGCTGTCGGTTTGAAAAATTTCGACGATGCCTGGCTCTGGCATGGCTTGGGTGAATACTCATCTGTGCTCTATCGCGAATCACAACAAAGCGCCGCCGAATTTCAAAGCACCCTCGCTGAAATTCTCGAATCCGGTCTGTCGTTTGAACAGGAAGCCTCTATCGCCAGAGCGCCTTCGCAACTCAACGACCAATCACCGGCTTATCGTTCAGTGGTGTTTTACAAAGGCGCTTATGTCTTTCATATGCTGCGCTCAACCATCGGCGATGACAAGTTTTTCAACCTGATTAAAAACTATTACGCAACCTACAAAGGACAAACCACCGGCATTGATGATTTTGAAGCCTTAACCGACAAAGTCGCCGGTTCGAGTATGCGAGGATTTTTCAGTCTCTGGGTAGACTCGACGGGCGTACCGGAATTTACTTCTGATTACACCATCATTCGCACCAAAGACGGCAAATTCAAAGTGCGCGGCACAGTCAGACAAACCCTCGAATCTTTTAGAGGTCCGGTCGAAGTCGCGCTTGAAGCTGAAGGCGGGCGCACGTCGAAAACCACCATCGATTTGCGCGGGCAATCGGCGGATTTCGAGATTGAATCCGAAGGCAAGCCGCTGGAAATCGTCGTTGACCCGGATAATCGCTATATGCGAATTTCCGATACCCTGAGAACCGCTGTGGTCGTGCGTCGCGGCATCGAACATTTCAATCGCGAAGAGTACGCGCAAGCCGAAGAGCAGTTCATTGCCGCGCGCAAACTTAATCCGCGTTCTTCGTGGGCTTGGTACAACCTCGGTCTGGTGTATATGGCGCAACAGAACTGGGAAAAAGCCAGAGATGCGTTTACACAGGTGTTGAATGGCGACCTTGAACCGTCGTGGGTCGAAGTCTGGTCTTATATTTATAAAGGCAATGCCTATGATGCTGAAGGGCCGGACGGGCGTGAACGCGCCGTAAAAGAGTATGAACGCGCCCGCGCCAATGGCAACAATTACAACAACGCGCAACAAGCCGTCGAAAAATATCTGGCGCAACCCTATAAACGCGAGCGCGGCTCAACGAAATCCACCGCTTAAAATTTCATCCGCCTCATGGCTCGTCACCAGGAGGCGGACACCTTAACCTGCGATTCGGAATTAAAAGATGCTCAAATTACTCCTTGTTTTTTGCATCACTTCACTAGCCCTCTTTGCTCTGCCCCATGACCTCAATGCTCACAGTGAAGCGACACCCTTATTTGCCAAATGTGTAGGTCGAACGCCATGTGCAGCCTGTAAGAATTGCTCAAAATGCAAGCACTGCAATGAAGAGCGCGGAACCTGCGGAGTATGCAAACCGCCTAAAAAACCTAACCTCTAGATTTACTTTTCACGACTTGCCAAGCCGGGGATTTCAAAATAACCTTCCTCTGCATCACTCAATCAACAACCCGACAGAAAGTGATTTACATGAAGCCTAAAAAAGAATTGCTAAATAGTCGCAGAGGTTTTCTCAAAACCACCGCTCAGGCGAGCGCCGTGGTCTTCGTTGGCTCCAGGGTGAAAGCCGCTGCCGAGCCGCCTTTTATCATTCGAGATTTTGAACTCGAAGAGATAACCATCGCGGAACTGCAAGCGGGGATGAAAACCGGAAAATACACGGCGCGGTCACTGGTCGAATCATACCTATCGCGTATCGAAGCGATTGATAAAAATGGTCCCGCCGTCAATTCCGTCATCGAACTCAACCCCGACGCCCTGGCAATTGCCGACGCTCTGGATAAAGAACAACGTGAAACCGGCTCCCGTAGCCAATTACACGGCATCCCCATGTTAATCAAAGACAACATCGACACCGCCGACCGCATGCGCACTTCTGCCGGTTCCCTGGCGCTTGACCAGTCCACTCCGGCAAAAGATGCTTTCGTCGCACAAAAACTCAGAGAAGCGGGAGCAATTATTTTAGGCAAAACCAACTTGAGCGAATGGGCAAATTTTCGTTCGACCCATTCGACCAGTGGTTGGAGCGGACGCGGCGGACTGACGAAAAATCCTTATGCGCTGGATCGCAACCCTTGCGGCTCAAGTTCCGGTTCGGGGGTTGCCGCAGCAGCAAACCTCTGCGCCGCCGCCATCGGCACCGAAACCGATGGCTCAATCGTTTGCCCTTCAAATATGAATTCGCTGGTTGGCATCAAACCCACAGTCGGTCTCGTCAGTCGCGCCGGCATCATTCCGATTTCGCATACACAGGACACCGCAGGCCCGATGTGCCGAACCGTCACCGATGCGGCAATCGTTTTGGGGGCGCTGACCGGCATTGACCCGCGCGATAAAACCACTTTGCAGAGTCGCGGAAAAGCTTTAACCGATTACACCAAATTTTTAGACGCCAATGGACTCAAAGGCGCGCGGCTTGGCATCGTCAGAAAATCGTTTGGCTTTAATCCTGCGGTCGATATTTTAATGAACGAAGCGATTGCTGCAATGAAACGCGCCGGCGCAATCATCGTTGACCCGGCGAATATTCCGCACGTCGGCGAATACGACGATTCGGAATTTGAAGTGCTGTTGTATGAATTCAAAGCCGATTTGAATGCTTACCTTGCCGGACTTGGCGCAAAAGCTCCGGCAAAATCTCTGAAAGAATTGATTGATTACAACCAAAAACACCGCGACCGCGAGATGCCCTATTTTGAACAGGAGATTTTTATGCGGTCGGAAGCCAAAGGCGATTTGAAAAGCCCCGCGTATTTAAAAGCCCTTGCGAAAAACTTGCGCCTGTCGCGCACCGAAGGCATTGATGCGGTGATGTTGAAACATAAACTCGACGCCTTGATTGCACCGACAGGTGGTCCGCCGTGGACGACCGATTTAGTCAATGGCGATCATTTTTCGGGCGGATTATCCAGTCCTCCGGCGGTTGCCGGTTATCCGCATATCACGATGCCGCTCGGCTATATTTTCGGTTTGCCGGTCGGCATTTCATTTGCGGGTAGAGCCTATACGGAACCGACGTTAATCAAAATCGCCTATGCCTTTGAGCAGATTTCAAAGGTGCGCAAGCCGCCGAAATTTCTGCCAACCGCTGACCTGCGTTAGTTGTCGGGTAAGCGCAGCGCCACATGCAATCGTCTTTGTGAAACTTCGCGCCCTTCGAGTCTTCGTGGTTTTGTTTTTTTGAATGAGAGTTGGCTTCAGGGCACGCGGCTATCCGCCATTTTTAATTTTGAGAAGATAACCATAAAACAGAACAGTATGGTTAAACTCGCAGGCAGATAAAACAGCCAGCCGTATCCGAATTGATTCATTGTGTAACCTGAAACGGTTGGCCCAATCAAAGAGCCGATGCCGAACATCAACGAGAAAAGCGCATTGGCTGCGCCTAACTTTTCGTGTCTTACTAATTCCCCGATAATTGATAGTCCGACAGGATAAAAGCTGCCAGCCGCAGCGCCAAGCACTGCCCCATAGATTAAAAAGCTCTGCCAGTTTGAACTCTGTGGCATCAGCAGGAAAACCACCGCAACGATGACGCTTGAAATAAACAGCACACGAATCTTGCCAAACTTGTCCGCCGCGTGTCCGATAGGCACTTGACTTAGAATGGTGCCGATGATGACTGCCGTGATGATGCTTCCCATCAACGTTTCGCTGATGCCGAGTCGTTTCAGATAAAGCGGGAATAGCGTCACCAGCGATGACATCAGATAACCATAAAGCGCGCCTGCCGAAACCGGAATGATTAAGACAAAGGAAAACTGTTTGATGGAAGCATCCTGGTGATGCCCTCTGGTTCCCGAATGCGGAACAAATATGGCAACCGCGATAGCCGCCAGAACACTCAGTAAACAACAGGCAAAAAACGGTAGTCCCGGTTGCAGGGTAAACAATAAAGCGCCTGCCAGTGGTCCCGCTGCCCAACCTGCGCCAACCGAGAGCGCGTAATAACTCATGCGTCTGGCGCGTTCGTGCGGTTCGCTGAGTTGTCCGATCATGGTTTCCGTGGCAACCGAAATGGCTGCCGCGCCTACGCCTTCAATAAACCGCAGAATAAAGAACAGCGCGATGGAATTGGTAAAGGCGAAAAATGCCAGCGAAACGCCGTAAACCACCAGTCCCCAGATTAAAAATAACTTTGCGCCGCGCCGATCTATCCAATGTCCGAGGGGAAACGATGCCAGGGTGAATGCCGTAAACATCGTCGTTCCCACAAGCCCGACGATGACGCTGTTGGCGCCATGTTCAGCCAGAACGATTGAAATCAATGGCGCGACCAGCCCAACGCCGAGGTAACTGATTGCGATGCTGATGTAGATTGCCAGAAACGCCCGTTCTTTCGACACCTTCCCTCCAAATAATAAAGCCGAGAAGGTAACATCATTCATTCTTCGCTAACAAGGCAAGCATTAGTTTTTCTTGCAAAACCGTAGCCGCACACAGAGAATAAAATTTCCCTTGTTTTGATATTGAGGAAAAAACCATGAGTCAAGAAATCTTGAGCAAAGACCAGATGTTTTTAGAACCTGACCCGGTGATCGAAGCCTATAAAAAAGATATTGATCGAACGTTGATTCGCCAAAATTTAAAACTTACCGTTCAGCAAAGAGTTGAAGAGTTGATGCGCTTGCAGGAATTTGCCTAAGAATTGCAACGCGCAGGCAAACAGGCAAGGGTGACGAATGACTAATTTCGGCGAACTGCTACATTCTCTTACAAACAACCATGTCGAATTTATTATTGTAGGCGGCGCGGCTGACAAAAGATTTTGAAGCGGTTGCAGAATTAGAGGCGATACTGGAAGAGCGCAAAACCCCAAACTAAATTCGCTTTCACATCCGTCATTGCTCAAACAATTTGCGAATCCCATTTACTTCGCCGGTCATACTCAAAGCCAGCGCCAGTTTGATTCGCGCTTTTTGAGCATTCAGGAAATCCGCGAAAATGACGCCCATTCGTCGAAGTTGTTTGCCCGCTCCTTCATAGCCATAACTGTCATAGACGCGACCACGCGGGCAACGCGAAGTCAACACCACCGGAATATTTTGTTCAATCGCGCGCTGAATGCCGTCAACACACGCAGGCGGAACATTGCCTCGCCCCATCGCTTCGATAACCAATCCTTTGGCTCCCGCATCAATCGCCGCGTGAATCAACGTCGAATCAACGCCTGCTGCAACCTTAATCAAAAAAACCGGCTCAACGACAAATCCGGCGTTCAGGGGTTGGCGATTTAAAATCGTCCGGCGAAAAATTACCTCGCCTTTATCGACAACTCCAAGACAACCAAAATCCAATCCTTGAAAAGCATCAATCGATTCAGTGTGCGTTTTGGTGGCTTCGCTTGCGGCAACAATCGTGTCATTCATCACCACCATCACCCCTTTGCCACGCGCTGCGTCAGACAATGCGACGCGCACCGCTGATAGCAAATTAGGCGGTCCGTCCCAGGCGGCTTCCGAACTGTTGCGCATCGCCCCGACAAACACCACAGGTTTTTCGCTATGAATGGTTAAATCGAGAAAAAAGCTGGTCTCTTCCAGCGAATCCGTACCATGCGTGACCACGACTCCATCAACCTCAGGGCGTGATAAAGTGGATTGCACCTGTTTTGCTAATTCCCACATCAGAGGTAACGTCCAATGCGGACCCGGATATCTGCCGAAATCAATAATCTCGGCTTCGGCTTCAATCGCGATTTCAGGAACGTTGCCGATAATTTCCTTCCCGGATAGCGCAGGAACAGCCGCGCCAAGCGTTGGATCAATCTTCATCGAAATCGTCCCGCCGGTAAAATAAATCGCGATGCGTTTTTTGTCATTCGTCATTGGTCAATTGTCCCTTGCTTTCGGTCAACCAAGTTACCGCAATTACTGTCCGATTCATTCTTCTTATGATCGAAGTTATTTCCGTTCAGATCATGGACTCTTCATTTAACGCAATACCTGCTCTGCTGCATCGTTCAGGGCTGCTGCCAGCTTGCTCACATCCGTCGCGCCGCCTTGCGCCATCTCCGGTTTGCCGCCACCGCGCCCTCCGGTCATCTGACAAACTGCGGATAAGAGTTGCCCCATATTTTGCGAGAGATTCATAGAACGCGCGAAAATCAAACGCGCGCCGTTGTCGTCTTTGGTCGCCAGCAACGCAACTACCGAATCCTCGGTTGTGAGTTTTGAAACCAGTATGCGAAGTTCATCAACATCGCGATTGTCGAACAGCAATTTAATCAGTTTTAATCCGTTGGTTTCCGGCGTGGCATTTATCAACTGTAGGGCTTCGGTGGTCATCGCCAGTTCCAGTAAATCTTTGATACGCCGTTTGAGGGTTTTAACTTCCTGAAGGTTTTTTTCTACCAATGGCGGCGCGCCGTCTCTTCCGACGCTGAACAATCGCGCTGTAGTTACCGCCGTTTGATTTGCCAGTCGGTAATCTTCCAAAGCGCGATGCCCGCAAACAAATTCAACCCGTGTCAGATTGCTTTTCACCCGCTCGAAAGATTTGATGACGATCAAACCGATTTGCCCTGTCTGTTTAGCATGGGTTCCCCCGCAAGGCGACCAATCAAAATCTTCAATCTCAATAACCCGAATTATGCCGCTCACCGCACTCTCTTTGCGAAGCGGGAGTTGAGTCGCCTCTTCATCATTCACCAGATGAACGCGCATCGGTCGATTTTCAAAGACGATGGCATTGGCAATCTCTTCGGCGGCGCGCATCGCCTCATCGTTCGGTGTGGCAAGTTCAATGTCGATGGTTGAACTTTGTGAACCGAGATGAAACGAACGGGTTTCGGCATTTACGGCTTGAATGAACGCCTGTGAAAGAAGGTGTTGACCGCTATGTTGTTGCAGATGCTCCAACCGCCGGGCTGCATCAATGTGGCATTCGACGATTTGCCCCACGGAAAGTTGTTCCGAGGCATTCGTAATATGAAAAATCTTGTCATTCTCTTCGATGACTTCAATGATTTCAATACCGCTGAGCCTGCCGGTGTCAAACGGTTGACCGCCTCCTGTTGGATAGAAAGCGGTCTGGTCAAGCACGATTCTCGTCTGTCCATTAACGGTTTGTACCTCAAGAACGGTTGCCTGGAAATCAAGTAAAGCAGAATCGGAATAATAGAGTCGTGTGGTTGGTTGCATGCTCACAGCCTTAAAAAAATTGTATGCGTAATTTGCCTGCCTAAATTAACACGAACGATTGAGGATTAAAAAGCAAGGATTGGGGTAAACTAAAAAAGCTGGATGATTGCTTACACAATTCATCCAGCCCGAGGCAAGAGTCCGCTCAAAGCCAAGGTTAAGCTTTGCCAACCTTCAATTGATTATTGACGCTTTTCACTCCATCCGTAGCTTTTGCAATACGCTCAGCCTCCTGTTTTTGCTCGGTTGAATCAACCGTTCCGCGCAAGGTGACGACTTGATTCTTCACATCGACATTAATTTTGCGCCCCGGGGTGTCTTTGTCACCGATTAACTTCGCCATGACCTTGGTGTATAACCAGGCGTCTTCCAAATTATCGCCAATCGAATCACCCGAAGATTTGGCTCTTTCGCGATCTCGTTTCGCCATATCATCGGTATAGCCTTCACGCGAAACTTCACGCGGTTTGACATCGATTTTGTCATTGATGATTAAACCCGCATGCGAACTTTTCGCCAATTCAACAGCTTTGAGTCGCAACTCCTGCGAATCAACCGTACCGCTCAAGGTTACGGAATTGGTATCGACATCGGCATCGACATCGATATTGGTATTTTTAATTTGCGCATCGGCATCGAATTTATCTTCAATTGCTCTTTCTAAATCCGCATCGCTTATTTGGGCTTGTCTGTTTGCATTGCTGTTGGTTGAATTGGTATTGGATTCATATCTTTCACATCCGGTAAAAATCATTACAGAAAAAATCACAATCACCAGCGATTTAAAACTCTTCATTTTGCCCTCCTTTCCAAACCAAAAAGAACGACCGATTTTTCAAGCAATCGTCCTTCTTAAATTCAATTAATCGGTTAAATCATCGACCGTTTCTTTGATTTTGCGTTTGGCTTCGCCATAGTTTTGTTGAATTTGTCCTTCCGCCTGTTCCTTCCTGCCTCGGCTTTCAAGATTCGGATTATCCATCAGGTCACCGGCTTCTTCCTTAAATTTTCCTTTTACTTCTTTCCCCTTCCCTTTAATTTCATCTTTATTCCACATAATTATTTCTCCTCTGTTGATAATTTCGGGCGTCAGAATCAAGCAGGAACTTTTGACTCTGAACGCCCAGGATTAAACAATTCGGTAAACTCAAGATTTACCTAATCGCACTTTGTTCAATAGACAAAGCAGGGTTGAAGACTGCAATCACCATGCCATTTGGCACAAGCGATGATTCTTTCGTTATTTAAAAATCATTGACTGAATTAAAGGCGCGGGCGTGGGAAGACTTTGACTGCCTGATGTTTTTACTTCATCCATTTTGTACCCCCAACAAACAAAAAATGTGTATAGATAATCAACTTTCTTTCTTAAACGGAACTCCCTGAATGCTTCTGTACGAAAATAAATTCCTCAAAAAAACTGTCTTGAATAATTTCATTACGATTGTATGACTATCCTTCAAAGTGCAGGGAGCACGCCTGTTCTGCAATCGCTCAAACCGCAGACTATGCTTAATTTTCAGCCATTTAACCTGAGTTTTTTGAGCAAGGCATATCTTTTGCCTGAATAGCTTGGGTAGCGAAGAAAATGATTGGTGAGGCAAGGTTATGAATACTGCAAAAATTATCCGTTTCCAACTAGACTCTGGAACCATAACAACTTTAAAAACCGTCCATATTCCCCAAGAAGTAACTGATGGGATGAATATTGAAAAGACCATTTATATCTATAGACCGGTCTATGAGGTTTATCAATTTTGGCGCAGATTATCCAGCCTGCCAACCATCGCCAGCAATTTGGAAGCGGTGAAAGTTACAGACAATCGCCATTCCCAATGGGTAATGAAAGCCCCCTTGGGAGAAATTAAATGGACTGCCGAAATTATCGAAGAAGTCGAAAATCAATTAATCAGTTGGTGTTCATTGGAGCCGTCGGCGGTTCCCAATGAAGGATTTGTCAAATTTGAACCCATGCTTGACGGAAGAGGCACAGAAGTTCATGTCTGGATTCATTTTAAACCGCCATTGGGAAATTTCGGCTCCTGGGTTGCCAATCTATTTGGCAAAAATCCTGAAAAACTTCTCGAAGAAACGCTCTGCAATTTGAAAGATAAACTGGAAAGCAAAGGTTTGGCAGATACTCAAGAACTGCCGGTTTATACAGATTAATTTTTCCAGGATGGTTTGGTTAATTGGACAGTGGAAGTCACAGCAAGAAGGAGAGAGAGATGAATTTATTATCAAATATCGAAGAAATTCGCGCCCGCGCCAGAAAAAAAATCGAGGAGGGCGCGTTGACCAGTGATTATGCGCTTGACCCGCAACAGGCAATCAATGTTTTGAATGAAGCATTGGCTACTGAGATTGTCTGCATCTTACGCTATCGTTTTCATTATTACACCGCCACCGGCATTCATTCGGCTGCGGTGGCTAAAGAATTTCTCGAACACGCGAATGAGGAACAAGAACACGCAGACAGGATTGCCCAGCGCATCAAGCAACTCGGCGGCAAACCGGAAATGAATCCGGCGATTATCGCACAGAATGCACACAGCGAATATCGGGAAGGTCATACGCTTTCGGAAATGCTCAGAGAAGATTTGATTGCCGAACGAATAGCCATTGAGACCTATCGTGAAATGGTTAATTTCTTTGGCGAAAACGATTCGACCTCGCGTCGTTTAATGGAAGATATTCTGGCAGTTGAAGAAGAGCACGCTGATGAGTTGGCGGATATGTTATTCGCTATTGAACCGGATAGTGATAAAGCCCGTCGCTTGTACTTCAAAGATGAGATTCCAACAAATGCAGAAGGCACAGCGGTCAAGGCGGCGACGGCGCGACAAAAGAAAGCTTAAAAAATCGGCTCATCACTTTTTTAAACAGAGAGGAGAAAACCAGTGTTGTGGACACTAATTTTAATTCTTTTGGTTTTATGGGCGCTTGGACTGATCGGTAATGTAGGTGGGTTGATTCACCTCTTACTGGTTGTGGCGTTGGTATTATTTATCATTCAGTTGCTTACCGGACGTCGAACGACGGTCTAGGCGTATCCGTTAATTCATCATTAACCGGGGGCAAAGTCACTCGCTTCTAGTGAATTCTTTGCCCTTTTTTCATTTTTCAAAATCCTTATTGAAAGGAGCAAACAATGAAATTCAAAAGTTTCATCTTCTTATGTGCTTCAATCGTTTTATTATCCGGTTATCCTGCACTCCCACAAATCCGCGTTGAAACCCGTACAACCGAAGTCGTCATTGCCCAACGCGCGACGCTTGCCATTAAATACCCGGAAGGTGATGGCACTTCAGTAGATTTAATCGGTTCACCTGTTCAACCCCGGGTTCGAGGAAAAGCCGAAATCAAACGCAAAGAAGGCAGAACCAGAATTAAACTCGATCTCGACCGCCTGGATAATCCGCAAACCCTTGGAGCCTATTACACCACTTATGTGCTTTGGGCGGTCGCCCCCGAAGGGCAGGCAGATAACCTCGGTGAACTGTATGTTGATGGGAATAAAAGTGAAATTGAAGTAACCACAAGTTATCAAAATTTCGCACTCATCGTCACTGCCGAGCCTCATGGGCAGGTCAAGTTGCCCAGCCCGGTCATCGTCGCTGAAAATGTTTTGCGTGAAAATACCAAAGGCACAATCTCTTCAAGTCAAATTGAATATCGCGGGGATTCAGGAATTTACTATGTAGCCAAAGACGGCAGCCTTTCGCCGGATTATGCGACGCCTCTGATTATTTTAGGCGCGCGTCGTTCGGTTGAAATCGCCCGTCGCGCTGACGCAGGCGAATTTGCTCCCGAAGAATTGCGTCAGGCAGAGAACAGATTATCTACTCTCGAATCCATCTGGGTGCGGCACAGGCGTCACGAAAAAATGTATGCCGGCGAAGCCCGCGATGTCATCCGGTTGGGCGAATTGGCACGCAGCCTTGCGGTAGAACGAGCCGTACAAGCACGTCTTGACGGAGAACGCCGGGCTGCCTCCCAAGAAATTGCCCGTTCACAAAACGAAGCTGAACGCGCCAGAATGGAAGCCCAGGATTATCGCGCGGCTTTGGTGCGTTCAGAAAACGAATTGCTCGCCGCGCGCAAACGGCTTGAAGATGCACAGACCGAAGCCGACCGCGCCAAAGCCAGCGCAGAGGTTGCGCGATTAGAGGCAGAGCGCCAACGACTTGAAAAAGAGCAAGCCCGACAGACGGCTGCGCAAGCCCAACAGGCAACCGAAGAAGCTCGACGTGAAGCTGAAAAAGCCCGACAGGAACGCGATGCTCTGCAACAGCGACTCTATATTTCGATTTCCGAAATTCTCGAAACCAGACGCACAGCGCGTGGCTTGATTGTTAATCTTTCCGACGTTTTATTCGACTTTGACAAAGCGTCGTTAAAACCCGGAGCGCGCGAAAAATTGAGTAAACTCGCAGGGATTTTATTGGCTTATCCGGGTGATTACGGCATGGAAATCGAAGGGCATACGGATGCCATCGGCTCGGATGAATATAACCTCAAACTTTCCGCAGACCGGGCAGCGTCAGTGAGAGATTATCTCACGCAGGCGGGTATCTCCGGCACGAAAATCATTGCGGTTCGCGGGCTTGGCAAAACTCAGCCGGTTGCAACCAATGACACGCCCGAAGGCCGACAGGTGAATCGCCGTGTGGAAATTATTATTGCCGATACTGAAGTTTTAACTCCGGCTTCCATCAATCGCCGGCAGTAACCGATTACGGCACTGGTAAAGCGTGAAGGTGTCTGAAATCTACGGGGGAATGAGTAGCATTTAGACAGGCACCTTCATGCCCTTTAATCCTGTAGGTCGAGAAAGGCGAATAAATCTTCCTGGGTTTGGACATCGAAGAGTTCATATAAATTCTCCGGCGAACGCGCGAAAATCTTTGCGGCTTTCAAAGCTTCACCCCAGGAAGCAAAAACCGATTCATACTGCTCGATTTTATACTGCGAATACGTTTCAATATCGGTTCTCGTCGGTACACGATTGAGCGCCACGGCAATGCGTTTAAGTTCCAATTGCAATTTTCGTTTCGTGACCGTCCCGGTTTTTCTTGGTTTTGCTTGTGGCAGAGGCAATTGACGTTCGCCGATTCGCTTCTCCGCAACGATGTTGTAACCGGTATCCTGTTCAATCGTCACAAAATTTCTGCCGAGCCTTTGCGCTACCAACGCAGTTGTCCCTACGCCTGCAAAAGCGTCCAACACCACATCACCGCCATTGGTGGTTAAACGAATAATTCGATCAATCAACGCTTCAGGGGTCGGGCAAGGATGGATTTCAAGTGATGATGAACGACGACCGGCGCGACGGTCACGCGGAATGTCATACCAGATGTCTGTGAGTTCACCTCGCCAGGTTGAAGCCGAAGCGCGACGTTTGCGAATACATACGCGGCGTTTACAAACATCTGCGCGGTCAGGCGGAAAAACCGCTTCAACAAACGGTTGCCAGCCTTCTTCCATTGAACAGTAATTGAATCGCGATGGCGTTTTACCTTTGGTGAAATAGAGCAACGTATAATGCGCGGGCATCAATATGCCTTTGGGTTCCGGCAAGGCATTCCAGACGATCCAGTTTTGCAAGTACAGATGTTTCGAGCGGCACAAAAAATCGGCAAGAAAGAATGACCATTTCGGCAAATTCAAAACCACCAGCGCGCCGCCCGGTTTTAACACCCGTTCATATTCGATTAACCAGCGTTTGCACCAGCCGGTGTAATCATCCTGCTCAAGCGCATCCGTATAGCCGTTATAGGTTTTGGTCAAATTAAAGGGCGGGTCGGCAAATGCCAGATCAACAGTCTGCGAGGGAATTTTTTTCAACACCTCCAGACATTTGCCTTTGTGCATAGTATTTAAAATAGCTTTAGGAATCTCTCGCGATGGTTGCGGTTTAGGTTTTTGCCAGTGTAAAGGATGAGCAGTCGGAGCTTCCTGAAACAACGAAAATTGCAGCGGGCGTTCATCGAGTGACAGCAGTAATAGCTGTTTGCGATTGACACTGAGTGAAAGTTGCAGGATACGTTCAAAAATTTCCGCAGGCATCTGGTCGTTGCCATCAACGATTAAATCCATCCAGACATCGGAAAGCATCACCCCTTGCGGATTCATCAAATGCGATTTGCCGCCCCAATCTTTCAAGGTTTTCCCACAGGCTTTGCACATCGAATGCGACATTCGCAATTTATTGATAGGCGCGCCCGGTTTGGATAGAAGCAACAAACCTGTATGTTCAGGTCTTAACCCCATCGCTTTTTCTTTCGTCGCCGTACGAACCGCAACCCAGTAGCGAAAGGTTAGTAAATCCGCTAGCGCCACTGCGTAACGCGCCAGTTGCGATGGCAACCCGTAAACAAACATCAAGCCGTCGTTGGATAAATTGACGGCGGCTTCACGTAATAATTTCAGGTTTCGTTCGGCAACCGAATGGTTTTTAATTTTCTGGGTATTGACGGGCGTGAAGCGGTCTTCCGGGTTGAAGGCGACAGAGGCAATGCACACATCAATTGCGTCGCCGCTAAACTTCAGGTGAGTTTCAAATCCATTGTTGTCAGCCAGCCACTGCAGTTGTTCAACGTGCAACATTTCAGGGGTTCTTTTCCGTTGAATCTCAAGGGCGCTTATGATGCAACAAGGAATGCAAAAAGACAAGTCAATCTTGAGCGGGTGAACAAGCGGTCGTTGATTGCTATTCGCACATCCACCGCTACCTCAACCGGCTTTGAGCGAAAACCATCGCTGACCGAGCTAAACTTGATGATAGGATTCCTGGGGTTCTAAAAATCTGGGCTTGGGGTCGCCGAGCACAACCCGCGAAAACGGCGGAACCGATTCGGTCAACCAGACATTGCCGCCAATAATACTGCCGCTGCCAATGACGGTGTCGCCTCCTAAAATCGTCGCGCCTGCATAAATCACTACATCATCTTCGATGGTCGGATGGCGTTTATTGCCGCGCAGCAATCTGCCGTTTTCATCTTTGGGAAAAGAGAGCGCGCCAAGCGTCACCCCCTGATAGAGTTTGACATTATTGCCAATCACTGTGGTTTCGCCAATCACCACGCCGGTTCCGTGGTCGATAAAAAATCGTTCGCCGATGGTTGCGCCCGGATGAATATCGATTCCGGTTTTTGAATGAGCGATTTCCGTAAGCATTCTCGGCAACAATGGCACATCTAAAAGATAAAGTTCGTGCGCCACGCGGTACGCCATCATCGCATAGACCGCCGGGTAACTGAGAATAATTTCATCAATACATTGCGCCGCCGGGTCGCCATCAAATGCCGCGCGAATATCTTTGGCAAGTAAACAGCGAATGCGCGGCAAAGCTTCGAGAAAGCGATAAGCGCATTCTTCGGCTTTGGCATCCGATGTAAAACAGCGTTCGCCATCGAGCGCATCCATATGAAAAAGGCTTTTGGTTATCTGGTCGCTCAGATGTTCAAACAACCAACCGACGCGCTCCTGTACGCGATAGATGATGCGCTGATGAGTGACATTGCTGGTCGTGTAATAACCGGGAAAAATAATTTCTTCCAGAGCGTTCATAATCGCAGCAGCATCTTCACGCGAAGGCAAAGGCATGCGGTCGATGTGATGAATTTTGGGAATCGCTTCATCGTAGGAAGCGGCGACGCGCTCCATAATCTGCGCCAGTCTGTTTTGTCGCGCGGCAATGTCGAGTTTGTTCATAAACACCCGATTCGCTAAAGATTAATATCCACACTATACACATTTGCCATATCTACTATCAATCTTCGGCTCTCTGTGGCTATATCTATTTTTTACAAACAATTTTATTCGCTTTAATTGGCTACTTCTTCCATAAAAGGTTAAATTGCTTGCCTGGTTTTTTTTCAAATACCGGCGTTACACTTAAAAAGGAGACCGTATGAAACCTCTGCCACTGTTATACGATTTCAGGAAGCAGTTCCCTTCTTATTACGGCACACAGGAAGAGTGCATCGCCTGGCTAGCGGCGGCACATGCGAAAGCTGAAGCGATTGTTACCAACGATGAGTCCAAAGTATCGGAAATGGCTCCGCGATTTGAAAAGCTGATTCGGCGGTTCGGCTGTTCGCCCAAACATATCGGCTGGCGCGGCACCGAACTGGAAGATTTCTCGCATCGCGAATGGCAACAGATGCAGGTCTTCAATATCGAAGAAGCGCCCGAAGGCAAAGGACTGGACACGCGAAATCAATTCTTCGCCAATACCGTCAATCGCGCCGTCGAACGATTTTACGAGAATGACGAACCGCCGCCTGCCGATTTAATTCATGTGACCTGCACGGGCTACGCTTCACCGAGCGCCATTCAGCGATTGGTTGACGGCAAAGCCTGGCACAGCCAGACGCGAACCACGCAGATTTATCATATGGGGTGTTACGCCTCGATTCCTGCTTTGCGTGTAACCACCGGATTAATGCTCAACCAGCAGAACCCTGAACCGGCACGCGCTGATGTTGTTCACACGGAACTTTGCTCGCTGCATTTCAATCCGAAAAATCATTCGCCGGAACAACTGGTGGTTCAGAGTTTGTTTGCCGATGGTTTCATTCGCTATTCGATGGCAATTGATGAGGATGTTGCAAAAGGCAGACCGACACCGGCATTTGAAGTGCTTTCGGTTCGTGAAGAGATGGTTGCCAATTCGCTGGAAGATATGACCTGGGTGGTTTCGGAATTCGGTTTTCGCATGACGCTTTCGCGTGATGTGCCGAATAAAATCGCCAATTCCATCAGCGGATTCCTGGAACGATTATTCGCGCAAGGCGGCGAAAATTATGCCGAGTCAAAGCCCACGGCGGTGTTTGCCATTCATCCGGGCGGACCGAAAATCATTGATACGGTTCAGGAATTGATTGATGTCAGCAATGAACAAACTACCCAAAGCCGCGCCGTCCTGTTTGAACGCGGCAATATGTCATCAGCGACGCTGCCACATATCTGGTCGAAAGTTTTGGATGACGACAACGTCAAATCGGGAACGCTTGTGGCAAGCATCGGTTTCGGACCGGGACTGACGATGGCAGGCGCATTGTTCAGGAAGCGTTAGCAATGAATTCGCGTTACCTGTTAATTCCCTTTGCGCTGCAAATGCTGGCGATGGCTTTCGATGAATTTTATTTTCATTGGCGGAGAAAATTGCCGCGATGGGAAAGACTCGGTCATCCCCTCGATACGCTCACAGTTTTAATTTGCTGGCTCTTTTTATTATTGGTTCGCCCCTCGCCAACTGCTGTTGGAATTTATGCGGGGCTGGCGATTTTCTCTTGTCTGTTTGTCACCAAAGATGAATGGGTACACAAACAAGTTTGCGAGGCGAGTGAAAACTGGCTGCACGCCGTGTTATTTATTCTGCATCCGTTGATGCTCCTGAGCGCCGCATTGTTGTGGGGAGAACTTCATGTAGACACTTCCAATTACTCGCTTTTTAATCTCATTCGCTATGAAGGATTCGAGAGCAGTTTTTTTGTTGGCAATACCTGCCTTACAATGTTATTCGGGGTGTATCAACTGGTTTACTGGAATCTGTTATGGAAACCGCATCCAAAAACGCAGTCAATAACGACCTCTACGACGAATTAGGTGAACGCTGGTACACGGCAGGTGATGACCCGGTCGCCCTGCTTCGCGCCGAATCGCGTTCACGCAATCCTTGGATAATCGGTGAAATTGATAAAGCGTTTCCCAATCCAGGCATTCGCATTCTTGATGTCGGTTGCGGCGCAGGGTTTTTATCGAATGAATTAGCAAAACAGGGGTTCAACGTCACCGGCATCGATGCTTCGGAAAGCAGCCTTGCGGTCGCCCGCCAGTACGATTCTACCCATTCGGTGAAATATGAACTCGGTGACGCCTATCGGTTGCCCTATGCAGATGAGTCTTTTGAAGTGGTTTGCGCGATGGATTTTCTCGAACACGTCGAACCGAGAGGCATCATTCAAGAGATTGCGCGAGTGTTAAAACCCGAAGGGCTGTTTTTCTTTCACACCTTTAACCGCAATTTTTTATCGTGGCTCATCGTCATTAAAGGCGTCGAATGGTTCGTTAAAAATACCCCGAAGAATCTGCATGTTTTGCACCTTTTCATTAAACCCGCTGAACTTCGCGAAATATGCGAAGCCAATCATTTAAGGATTCAATTTCTGAAAGGCTTCGCGCCAAAACTGAATCAACTGGCATTCTGGCGAATGTTACTCACGCGCACCGTGAGCGACGATTTCAAATTTGAATTTACCAATTCAACGCTTACCGGTTATGCAGGGTTTGCGAAAAAGTTGGGATAGCTGGGTAGGTGTTAAATTTTCACCATTGATCAATTTAACTATCTTTGCTACGGGTCAATCGTTCATTTCCCTTGACTGCAATATCTTCAAAACAGGAATCTAACTCGATATACAAGTCCCATTGATTAAGGTTTAATTGTTTAGCCAGCCTTTCAATGATTTTACTTTCCAATCCTTCCTCACGCTTCCCTTTCCACAATTTATCGACCAAAGCAACTAACAATTCTTCCACTGAACATTCCATCTGTTCCCATTGACCATGGGATTTACAAATTCGCGCTAACTTTGGGTCAATGCCTTTAGATAAGAGCAACGTCTCTCCATCACCTTCATGTTTTTCTCCCGGCATAAAAAACTCATCAGCATGCAAAATTTTTCCGGTATCATGCAAAGCCACACCAATACGCACTAATCTTTCATCAAAAGCCAAATTAAAGCTCTTTAATTTTTTGATGATGATTTCTGCTGCTTCACCAACCAGCGCAACAGGCAACAATAATTTTTCCGGTGCACCAAGTTCTCTTAAAAATGCGTAGGCTTCATTTACATCACGGATATCTCTTTGCATGATTTTCAGCCTAAACTCATCGCATCGAGTTTCAACAAGGTCTGTAGCAAAACATTTGCGCCGTTCACGATGTCTTCGGGAGTTGAATATTCGCGGGGCGAATGGCTGATGCCGTCTTTGCTGGGAATAAAAATCATGCCGACCGGACAGATGCGCGCCATCTCCTGCGCATCGTGACCCGCGCCGCTTGGCATCGATTTCGTCGAAAAACCTAAAGATTTCGCGGTTTCATCAATCAGTTTTCGCACCCGCAAATCGGTTGGCGCTGGCACGATGGAATTGACTTCTTTATACGCGAAAGTCGTTCCCGTGGCTTTGCCAATCTGTTCCGCTTCGGCTTGAATTTTTTGAAAGAGCATCTGAATTTTCGCGGCATCTAAATCGCGGAGTTCCAATCCTAAAATCACCTTGCCGGGTATCACATTAAATGCGCCGGGTTGCGCCTGCAATTTGCCAACCGTTCCCACCTGCCGACCGGGCGTACTCGTGACTATGCGATTGACCGCGTCAATAAAGCGCGCCGCCGCAAGCATGGCGTCTCGCCGTTGATTCATCGGCGTAGTTCCCGCGTGATTCGCAAACCCTTCAATCGTCACTTCCCATTGATTGATGCCGACAATGCCTTCGACTACGCCGATATTGATTTTCTCGTTGTAAAGAATGCCGCCCTGTTCGATATGCAATTCAAGATAAGCGGCTGCGTTCCCACGTCTGCGAAGCGGTTGCGAAAGTTTGTCCGGGTCGCCGCCGATAAGTTTAATGCCTTCGCGAATGGTTTTGCCGCCGGTGCTCGTAAGTCCCAGTTGTTTTTCAGTCAAGCCCTCGCTTATCGCGTGGCTGCCATAGGTGCCGCCTTCTTCGTTGGAAAAGATGATGACTTCGAGCGGATGACGCAAGCTCACATTATTTTCGGCAAGCGTTGCGGCAACTTCAATCGCGGACATCGAGCCGACCTGACCATCGTAATTGCCGCCTTCGGGAACCGAATCGATGTGCGAACCGATCATCAGCGGAGCAACCCTTGCGCGGTTTTCACCTTCGCGTCTGCCGATGATATTTCCAGCGGCATCGATGCTGACCGCCAGTTTCGCTTCGCGCATCAAGCGCATAGTATATTCGCGCCCCTGCAAATCAGCCTGCGAATAAGCCACTCGACTGACGCCGCCTTGCGGGTTTTTACCAAACTCTGAAAGCTCTTTGAGATGCAGGTTCAATCGCGAGCCATTGACGCGCAATAGGGCATTCGCTTGATGAAAAGGCAAGATTGAAACACTCACAGCGCAAAACAGATTGAAGTTAAATTGGCGACGATTCATGACATTCTCCAATTAAGGGACTGAATAAAATTAAGCTCAAGAAATACTCGGCAATTCTGAATTGGTTACGCAAACTGAATTTATCATCAAGGTTCGTAACAAAAATCATTGCGCTACTACTCAAAGCTGGCTTCCCAGCGGATGCAGCGGATACTGCGGATAGACACGGATTTTCTGACAACTGATAAACCCGATTCATTGTTGATAGACCCGCGTCAACTTTGATAAACCCTGAATAAATTTATCCGTTCTCATCCGCTGAATCCGCCGCATCCGCTGGGAAATGCACCTTAAAAATCAGCTCAGTCTTTATCCGTGAGAGCATTGTCATCTTTTTTTGCACCAGCAAAACGATTACGCCTTTTCAAGCAGGCGTTTTAATAAATTGACATTGTCACCGAGCGCGGAAATGCGGTTTTCATCAACCCTCAGTCCGAATTCTTCAGCCTGTTTTTCCGTGAGTCCGGCGCGTTCGAGTTCCAGTTTGCTGAATCCGACGGCGGCTACGGTTTTGCGCCCGTCGAGATTTCGCGGCGCAATAATTTTCGGCGCTCTTTTAATTGGCTTTGAATTTTCTGTCTGCTTTTTGCGAGTAAACAAACTCATTTCGATAACTCCGTGAGTGCCGCGCGCACCAGTTTTTTCATCAATCCGATTTTGTATTCGTTATGTGAAAGCGGTTCGGCAGCTCTGACACTTGCCAGAGCCGCCGCTTCAATCAATGAATCGTTCAACGATTTTCCTTCGATAACCTGTTCCACTTCATGACTTCGCCAAGGCACAGGAGCGACCGCGCCAAAAACCACGCGGGCATTGCGAATCGTTGAGCCTTCCTGAGTGATGCTCACAGCGATACTTGCCAGGGCAAAATCCCAGGCTTCGCGCATCGCATATTTGATAAACGTCGAGCGTTGATTCGGGCGAAGCGGGAGTTCAACTTCGGTGAGGATTTCATCTTTCGCCAGTCGATGCATATGGCGAATGTCATCTTTGGGAAGCATAAAGAAATCCACTAAATCAATTTGCGATTCGCCGCGCGGACTTTGGGTTTTCGCTTTCCCGTCAAGCGCCACCATCACCGGCGCAAGGTCTGATGGGGTCACGGTAAAACAACGGTCGCCGCCAAACAAGGCGTGTTCAGTATTGATGCCGCGCACCGCATCACAGATGATGCCGCCTTTGCGATAGCATTGCCACGCGCCGCGATAATAAGGACAACGCGAATCCTGCAAAAGATTGCCGCCAATGGTGCCAAGGTTGCGAATCTGCGGTGTGGCAACGCGCGATGCGGCTTGCACTAACGCGGGAGCCAGTTGTTTGAGTTGGCTGTGGCGTTCGATTTCGCCAAGCGTCGTCAGCGCCCCAAGCTTTATCATCGAATTATTCGACTCAATTTTTTTCAAGCCCGCGACGGTTTTCAAATTAATCACATAGCGCGGCGTTGCCCATTGATTTTTGAGTTTATCCAGCAAATCACAACCGCCCGCCAGTATCGCCGCATCCTCGCCATGTCGATGCGCCCATTCAATCGCCTGTTCAACGCTTGAAGGCGCAAGCAACTCGAAACTTTTCGGTTCATCAATCGCTATTTGCCAACTCATTGATTTATTCGTCCTCTAAATACCGGAAAATTATTTACCGAATACCGAATCAAAAAATTCATCTTTATCAAGTTGAGTTTGCCAAACCCGATGTCTTTTCACTGATTCCATACGTTTTTTTACGGGTAGAGACATAAACCTTTTCCTAAGCCATCAATTTCCCGGCTTTCTTTAAGGCGTTATAAACCCGATTCGGAGTCAAAGGAATTTCATCTATACGCACACCGGCGGCGTTATAAATCGCATTCGCCAAAGCTGCCGCCCCATTAAACACCGGGTTTTCGCCCATTCCTTTTGCGCCAAACGGTCCCGGTTCAGCGGGCGCTTCAACGATGACAGGCACCAGCGGCGGCACATCCAAAATCGTCAGCGGGCGATATTCATACAGGGTTGGATTCATTGGAATTCCGGTGCTCGGGTCAACCAATAATTCTTCCGTCCAGGCGTATCCTAAACCGAAGATGCCGCCGCCGTGTATCTGCGCTTCAACAGCCGTTCGGTGAATGACTCTGCCGACATCGTGCGCGCAAACGAAATTCAAAATGTTTACCTGCCCGGTCGTCATATCGACTTCGCAATCAATGAACCCTGCGCCCCAACTCTTTACCCCTGGACTGTAAACGTAATAACCGAGACCGACTGCTGCGCCTTCGCTCACCAACTTTTTCGCCATCGCTTCGGTATTCACATCAAGTTTCGGTTGCGGCGTTTCCACTGCGCCGGTCTGTTCATTGAGCTTTGGCGAAATATCGATTTTCACATTGCAAAACGGCGTGAAATCTTCGCGGGGTTTGATGCCCGTCCCAAGTGATTTCAGATTCACTCCGGCAAGCCCTTGATTGGCATCCCGCCCAAGTTGTTTCAATAAATCCTGCGCCGCATTGTAAAACGCTTTGCCGCAACAATGCAGCGACCGGCTGGCATCGGTCACAAAATCCCAGGCAGTGGTCGCCGAATCGCCCCACGTTACCACAAGTTCAGAAACCGGAACCCGTAACGCTTCGGCAACAATCAACGCAATACCGGTGTGCGCTTCGGTGCCAATGTTACCGATGCCAAGCGGCACATGAATTTTTCCTTGCTTATCAATCCAGAGTAAGCCTATGCTGGCATCGCGTCCCGAATGCTCCTGACTGATGCGCATGCCTAAACCGCGCCGTATGCGCCCGGTTTTATTTTGCGGCGGTTCCCATTTGTCCCAACCGATTTCTTTTGCGCCCTGTTTAATGCATTCCTCTAAACCCGAACTGATAATCGGCGTGAGCGACCCTTCAACGGTGGTGACGCCTTCACCGGTTCGCAGATAATTTTTCAAGCGAAAATCCAGAGGGTTCATCCCCACGGCTTCGGCAACTTTGTCCATGTGCGTATCCAAACAATAGACCGCCTGTGGATGACCGAAGCCGCGAAGTTCGCCGCCAACCGGCGTGTTGGTATAAACGCAGTGAGCGATATAATGAAAATTAGTGCAGCGGTAGGTGTCGAGTATGCCTTCGCCCGCAACCGAGGCGACGGGCGCGCTGCTGCTGGCATATCCGCCTGCGCGTTGAATCGCCCGGCATTCCAGCGCCGTAAGCGTCCCGTCTTTTTTCATGCCGGTTCGCAAATACATCACAAACGGATTGCGCACATCTTCGCCATACACCTCTTCTTTGAGGGTGTATTCGAGTCTTACGGGTTTGCCGGTCTTTTTCGCAAGCAAGGCGGCGATGGCTTGATATAAAGTCTTGCCCGGGTCGTCCGTGCATTTGCCGCCAAATCCGCCGCCTAAAAATTGCGAAACCACGCGAACCTGGGCTTCCGGAATTTTCAAAACTTCGGCGATAATTGCCGCCGCGCGATGCGGGCTTTGCTGAGTATCCCAAACCGTCAGTTGCTCATCTTTCCACGAAGCCACACAACAATGCATCTCAATCGGCACGTGACATTGAATCGGCGTAACATAACGACCTTCGACAACCAAGTCGGCTTGCTTGAATCCTTCATCCATATCGCCGTGTTTGAATTCAATCGTCGGCGTATCCGCTGAACCGGGTTGCCCGCCAAATCCCGCAAGCGTGTCTTTGTGGATGGCTTTGACTTTGTTTTTTAGCGTGGTTTCTTCATCGAGATAAAATTCCAGAGGCGTAAAATCGACGCGAAGCAAATCCAAAGCATCCTGCGCGGTGTATTGATCGTCGGCAACAATTGCGCATATCGCATCGCCTGCAAACCGCGCTTTGTTATTTAACGGATGGCGGTCAAGGTTGAGTTCAGGAAAATCACGAAACAAAATCATGCCGCGATAACCGGGCAATTGTTTTGCGAGGCGGTCATCAATGCTTGAAAAAGTGGCGTGCGGGTAAGGGCTGCGAAGCACTTTGGCAATCAGTGTTTTTGAAAACTCATCATCTGCATGAAACCCCAAATCGCCTGTATAACGGGCGCGACCTGTGGCTTTCAATTCGCTGTCAAGCGTGTGGATTTTGGAATTGAGTTGCGAAGGAATTCCACCGGGCGGAGTGGTTGTGCCAATTCCATCTGGCGGCGGCGGGAATTTTCCCTGTTTGGTTGCGGCAGCAACCACTGAAGCAATTTCATTTTCATAGTTACCACAACGGCAGAGATTGCCCGCGAGTGACTGCTTGACATCATCAATGGTTATCGAAGATTTTTCATTTAACAAGGCAACCCCGCTCATTATCATTCCCGACGTGCAATGCCCGCATTGACTGCCCATCTTTTCGATAAAGCCCTGTTGAAGCGGATGCAATGTGCCATCTTTTTCCAAACCTTCGATAGTGGTGATTTCATGACCAACGGCATCCATTGCCAACATAAAACATGAATAAACCGGCAACCCGTCAACCAGCACTGTACACGCGCCGCACTGCCCCAGGTTGCAACCTTTCTTGGTTCCGGTCAGTCCCAAATCTTCGCGCAAAGCGAGTAACAAAGTTCGATGATGCGGGATGTTTAATTTTTGCAATTGACCATTGACCTTCAATTCAATGTCAGCCGATGTCGCTTGACGAGGCGTCATCGGTTCCTGCTTATTCTCTGCTTTGGTGAGTTGAACAATTTCATAACCCGTGCCGCCGATTGCCGCAGCGGTTAATCCCGCGCCGATTGCCGCTTGAATAAACGAACGCCGGGTTGTGTCATCGGGTGTTTCTTCGGTTTTTGCTTTCTCTTGTTCGCTCATCATCACCTCACAACTTAAATGGCATCGAAAACCGACGGCTATGAAAAAACCGCACAATTTCTTCCGCGCATCATGGGGATTTATTGCTTCCCTTTATCCCTTTTCAATTAACCTTTTGTTCGACCAGCCGGGTTCGATGTCGCAACCCCATCATCATAAACGCTGACACGCAACCGCCAACGAAGGTTGCAATCCAGAGGGTATTGGCTCCAAAACGCTCAAGCGTAGCAGTGCCAATCCACGGCGCGATGGCAAACGCAATACTGAAGGTCATCAAATAAAGTCCCATATATGCCCCGCGTTTTTCCGGCGGCGCGATTTCCGCCATATAAGCCGATGCGCCGGGGAATAACACCATCTCGCCAAATGTCCAAATCGCAATTGTCAAAGCGACCCCGCCAATACTTGAAGTCACGGCGAGCGCGCCAAATCCCAAAGCGAAAAGCAATGCGCCAAGTCCAAGCGCCAGACGATTCGACCATTGTTCAATGGCAAGCGTCAGCGGCACCTCAAGAAAAATAATCATCACCGTGTTGATTGCCATCAGCCCACCGTACAAAGCTTCTGAAAATTTCAAATCACCCACCAGATATAACGGCATCGCCGCTTGCGTTTGAAATAACACCAACTCAACCGGAATCATGGCGATTAAAAAATAGAGCAATCGAACATCGCTTAAAACGCTTGTCCGGGTCGCTACTGAATGGGTGACTTCAAGCGCCGTATGCAACGCCTTTTGATGATGTGAAGTTTGCAAACCGGAAATTGCCAGCACGATTCCGGCAATAATTGAAGTCATGCCATCGACCAGAAAAATGGCAACATAGGAAATCGTCGTTAAAAATCCGCCGATTACCGGGCCAATACTCATTCCCAAATTTACTGCCAACCGGCTGAGCGCAAAGGCGCTCTTTCGTTGTTCGGCAACCACCACATCGCTGATAATCGTCAAACTCGCCGGGCGAAAGGCTTCACCAAATATTGCCCAGATAAACACCAGCAAGGTGATGACAAAAATATTTTGAGTAAGGGGAATGATGAGCAACATCACCCCCGAAAGCCACAGCGTCCATTTCATCACACGCACAGGACCAATATGGTCACAGAGTTTTCCCGATAACGGCGAAGTGACGATTGCCCCTGCCCCGTAGGCAATTAACACCAACCCGGCATCGGCTGCCGAATACGCTAATTTCCTGGTTAAATACAAAACCAGAAATGGCAAAACCATTGTGCCCATTCGATTGCATAAGGTCACCGCAAACAGTATCCACATCTGCCTGGGTAACTCGCTCAGTCCGCGCCAAGGGTTGATCAATCCTTATCTCCTGAAAATAGCCAATGAATGATGATGAATGTTTGATGATTGTATGAATTCTCAACCTATTTAGACTTTGCAACTCTCGGTCGCCAACGCGCCGCACTGTGGCGCAAACGGAAATATTTCGCGGAAACCTTTCCGTTAATAATCGCTGCCAGATTCGCCCAGTTGACACGAATCAGCGCGAAATAGATGTGTCCGAGAATGATGGCGACGATGATGAACGCCGACAGGTCATGCAACAGTCGCTGCCAGCGCAGCCACCCGTGCGAAAATGTCGCCCATACTTCGACGCTAAAGACCAGATAAATTCCTGTAAAAATCAAAACCATAGAAACCACTGTGAGCAGGGCGTGATAGATTTTCTGCAAGGGGTCGTACTTGCCAAAACGCGGGTAGTTTTTTGTGCGTCCGAAAAAATTGCCCATGATGGTTTTTAAATCTGCCCAGTCGCGTTTTTCAAACCACATGGTTCGCGGTTCGCCTTTGGTAAGCGCCGATATGATATGCACCAATAACCCGACAATATAAAGCCCCGCAAATATTTCGTGAATCAGTACCCATGAAAAAATCGTCCCGCGAATTGAACGCGGCACAAACAAGGCAAGCCCGGAAACCGCAAGCATCATTAAAAATACGAAATTGCCCCAATGGTAGAGCCTCGCGCCGAGTTCATACTTTTCACCGCTTAAACCGAGGCTTTCAGCTTCGCTGGCAAGCGGTTCCCCGACAGCGCGTCGCAAGCGATGAATGCCAACGAATAACACGACCAGCCAGAGCATCAGCCAACCCGCAGAGGGTAAGAGTTGCACAGGAAGCCAGTCGCCATAGTAATCTTGAGCATAACGGAAAAATTGCATAACGCCTGCTCCTTTGAAATTGCGGATGATTTATCAGCTTCAAAAGCTGTGAGTCATTTGCGCGTTCTCACATTACCTTAATGTTCCAATTCTCTGTTCAATAATCGGGCGCATCTTATCACAGCCAAAATTCATCAACAATCTGCCCTCTCAGGTGACAGAGGATTTGGCTAGTGCTAGTCTGATAGTACATTGAAAAAGAAAATCCATCAGAGGTAAAAGCAATGAAAAAAATTTCCAGACGGGAATCAATCGGCAATCTCCTGTCAGCCGGAGCAGGCATGGCAATCCTTGGAAACCATACGGAAAGTAAAGCCGCTTCAGGCAACAGCGAACCAACAACTACTCAAGCGACGACCCTTGCCTTTCGCGGACAACATCCTATAAAACCGCTACCCTTTGACCCGACAAAATTGAAAGGCATTTCTGAAAAACTGATTAAATCGCACTGGGAAAACAACTACTCCGGAGCGGTTAAGGCGTTGAACGCCGTCGAGCAGCGATTGGACGCATTGTTAAAAGACAAGGATTTGCCGCCGTATATTTATGGCGATGTAAAACGCGAAGAATTGGTTCGCACCGGGTCAGTGGTTTTGCATGAGCACTATTTCGGAAATCTCGGCGGCGACGGCAAAGCGGGTGGCGCGGTAGTCAATTTAATCAAAAACCATTTCGGCAGTTTTGAAAACTGGGAAGCGGAGTTTCGCAAAACCGCGATGGCTTTATCAGGCGGCTCCGGTTGGGCTGTGCTTTCATATAATCTGCACAACGGCGAATTGCATAATTATTGGGCGTGGGATCATATGCACAATGCGCCGATGGGAAGGCCGCTTCTGGTGCTGGATATGTATGAGCATGCTTATCATATGGATTACGGCGCAGCCGCAGCCAAATATGTTGACGCCTTTATGATGAACGTGAACTGGCAGGAAGTGAATCGCCGGGCTGAGCAGGCGATTAAAATTCCCTTGATTTAAAAACGTATTACGGGAACGCGGACGTTCGCGCTTCCGGTCTTAATTTCCAGCCATTGCTCCGAAAAGCAGGAATAATCAATTGAAAATTTGGCATTCTTGAATAAGCAGTGAAAAGGAGCCTGAATAGTGCAAAAGCGGTTCAACCAAATCCTCACAGAACTCTTTGGCGAACCGCGTCAATTCTCACTTGAACACCGATTGTTTAACACCCTCAGCTTAATAAGTGGGGTAGCCAATCTCGGCGGCGCTTTCCGGTTTCTGGATTTCAATAATCAAAATCTTCTTTTTATTTTGCATGTCATTTCGGGGCTGGTTTTTCTGGTGTTCTATTTTTTCGCGCGGTTGCGTGGGTCGTACAGGAAACTTTTCTGGCCTTTTATCATTGGCATTCAAATTTTTCTTTTCGTCAACACCCTGATTAATGCAGGAACCCTCGGTGGCGCGCATTATTACTTCATTCCGGCGCTCGTCATTGCCATTATTCTCGCGCCTGCGAAACGTTCAATCGTTCTGGCTTTTGCTATATCCTGCTTTTTCACCCTGACAATAATTTTTATAGAGGTCAAACATCCTGAACTGATTGCCCCACACCTGAACAATGAAGCCAGAGTTACTGACATCGCTATCAATTTATTATTCGTACAGATTTTTACCGGCATTCTGGTTTTAGTCTTAACCAAAAATCTTAATCAGGAACGGCGCAAATCGGATAAATTATTGCTCAATATTTTGCCCGCCAGCATTGCCGACGAGTTGAAAGCCAGAGACGCTGTTGAACCCAAGCATTATGAAAGCGTCACCATAATGTTCACCGATTTCGTCGGCTTCACCCAAATCGCCGAACAGCTTTCGCCGCAGGAACTGATTCGCGAACTGGATGATTGTTTTCGTGAATTTGACCGCATCGCCAATAAACATGGCTTGGAAAAAATCAAGACCATTGGCGATGCCTATATGGCGGTCGGCGGAATTCCAATGATCAATCACACCCACGCGATGGATTGCCTCGACGCCGCTCTGGAAATTTTAGCTTTGATGCAATCGTTGAAGGCGCAAAAACAAAAAGCCAATAAACCTTTCTGGCAAATCCGCATCGGCATTCATTCGGGTTCATTAGTTGCAGGCGTCATCGGGCATGACAAATTCGCTTATGATGTCTGGGGCGATACGGTCAACACCGCCAGTCGTCTGGAATCCTCCGGCGTGGCAGGAAGAATCAATATTTCCGGCGCAACCTATGAACAGATAAAAGAGGCTTTCGAGTGTGAATATCGCGGCAAAATCGCTGCGAAAAATAAAGGCGAAATCGATATGTATTTTGTAAACGGCGTTCGTCAGGAAAATTTAATCGATGAAAAAATCATTGTAAAATCCGTTGAAACCTCTTCACCTCCTCACTAAATTAACCAACCCGTCGCGCATCTTTAACGTAACGGGAATCAAATGCCGTAACCAATTCGGTATTTAAATCATTGCTTGAATCAGGAAAGGTGGAGTTTATGAATCGTCGTTGGTTCGGTGTAGCAGTTCTGTGCCTGTTTATTTCTTCAAATTTTTTCAATTCATTTGCCATCGAAAAATTCAATAGCAGTAAATCATCAGACCATGAATGGGCGGCATACGGGCGCGACCAGGGAAGCTCGCGCTTTTCGCCGCTTACACAAATCAACCGCGAAAATGTCAAATCATTGCAAGTCGCACAAGCGACGCCGATAACCTATCAAATAAACGGCAAATAATAGATGATTATCTGCGCGGGCGGTCACGGCAAACTCGGAACCAAGATGGGCGATTCGGTCATGGCTTTTGCTCTGCCTGCAAAATAAGCGCAACGGTTGCAAGTTACAGCGGGCGAATGGTATTAAAGCTCTGCTATGAGCAGAGGACGAAAAGGCAAAAAAATCATTCCCCAGACGCAAACCGAAACTGTCGTTACAACCAACCAACAAACGCGCCGCGAAAAAGCCATCGCCATCTCGCAAACTCGCAAGAATGAGCGATGGCTTTTACTTGGCGTTTTAGCAATCACTGCGGTGGCATTTTTAAATGCGCTTGGCGGCGAATTCGTTTACGACGATAAATTTCAGATTATCAATAATCCTTCACTTGGCTCATTGACCAACATTCCCAAGATGTTCGTGCAAAGCGTCTGGCAATTTATGAATGCCAATTCGCCCGAAGCCGTCGGTCTCTATTACCGCCCGATGTTCAATTCCCTGCTCATCATCACCAATCAGATGTTCGGTGCCAATTTGTTCGGATGGCATCTGGTTTCGTTGGGTTTGCATGTGACGGCAACCTACCTGGTTTATCTGCTCGCCAGAGAGTGGCAACTCGCGAATGAAATGGCTCTCGGCGCAGCCTTGTTATTCGGGCTGCATCCTGTGCATAGCGAATCGGTCGCCTGGATTTCGGGGCTGCCCGACCCGTTAGTGACCGTTTTTCTACTTGCTTCGCTGATTTTTTATGAACGCCAGCGAAATCGCGCGCTGCAAAAACACCTATTAATTTTAAGTTTGATTTGCGCCTTGCTGGCTCTGTTCAGCAAAGAGATTGCCATCGTCTTTCCGGCATTTCTTTTGATTAGAGAGTTACTGGATAAAAAACCCGAAGAGCATATTTACGAAGCCGCGATTCGTTCTGTCAAAAGCGCCGCGCCCTATTTCGCGATGGCGGCGATTTATCTGGTCGCGCGTTTTCTGGTTCTGGGTTTTTTGAGCAAGACCGAACCCAAAGCCATCGGCATTACCACTGAGCAGGTGATTTTTACGATTCCGGTGATTTTATTACGCTACGCGAAATTACTTTTTGCACCGTCGCCGTTATCCATCATCTACAGTCAGGAATATGTTTCGAGCGCCGCTGATATACAATTTTGGGGATGTTTGCTGGGAGCAATCGGGATAATGCTTGCCGCAATTTGGTTCACGCGAAATTCAATGCTCAGAAAACTTTCGCTCATCTGGATGATTTTATTTTTGTTGCCGGTTTTAAATCTGAAAGCCTTCAATCCGCAGGAATCCCTAATCCACGACCGTTATCTTTATGCGCCATCGGTTGGCTTTTGCATTTTGCTTGCACTGGCGATTTACCGGCTCAGTCAATTTTTCAAAGCGCGCGAACAGATGGTTTTCAGAACGGCGATTGTGCTCATCAGTCTGGTATTTTTCGGATTGACGATTTCGCAGAATGAAACCTGGAAGAATGATTTCGCAATGGTCGATAATGCCTTGAAAGTCAGCCCGCAATGGTCATTTCTTTATAACTATCGCGGCGCGCAATACAGCAAGAGCAACCCGGCAGAAGCCGAGCGCAATTATCAGGAAGCATTGAAATACAATGGGGACAATTATGATGTCTATTCCAACCTCGGCAATCTCTGGCAAAATCAGGGCAAGTTTGCCGAAGCCGAACAACAATATTTGAAAGCCATCGAACTCGGCGCGAATTATTCGGATGTGTTTTTCAATCTCGGAGCAGTTTATATCGCGCAAAATCGTCTGGCGGAGGCCGAACCGCACTTGATTCGTGCTGTCTATCTGAATCCATCTTACACCGTTGCGCGCTATAACCTCGCGTGGGTTTATGACCAACTGGGTAAATTGCCACAGGCTGAGCAGGAATATATGAATACGTTGACCTACGCGCCAACGTATGCCGAACCGCGCATCAATCTGGGCATCGTTTTAACCAAACAATCGCGGTTTCAGGAAGCTTTAAATCAATTGCAAACCGCACAAGTCTATGCGCCCGATCATTCGGTGTTGCTTTTTGCGCTTGGCGATTTGTACCTGAAGATGAATCAACCACAACAGGCGATTGATAGTTTCAACAAATTAATTCGTCGCGAACCGCAACATCGTCTGGCGTATACGAGCCTGGGGCTGGCATATGAAGCCGCCGGTAATAAAGAGCAGGCGCGCGCTAATTTTCAAAAAGCCATAGAGGTTGCGCCGCAAGACCCATACACCGCAACCGCCCGCGACCACCTGGCGAAACTATAAATCAATTACGATTCGATAACCTATGACTACAACTCAAAAACCATTCATCATTGATGCCTGGGCACAACCGGCAAACGCTAAAGGGTTTGCCAAAATGCCCGAAATTGTTCGGCTTTTTCAACAATCCGGTTCGGCTCACCTGGTTGAACAAGGACTCTCAGGCGAACAAATCATCGCGGAAATGGACAAAGCCGGAGTTGATCAATTGATGCTTTCGGCGTGGCATCGACCGGGCAGTTGGATTTTCTCGAATGATGAAATTGCCGAAATGATTCGCGCTTATCCTGACCGCTTCGCAGGCATCGCCGCCGTAAATCTCGAAAAACCGGTTGAAGCAGTGCGGGAACTCGAACGCGCCGTAAAAGAATGGGGATTTAAAGCCCTGCGCGTAGTGCCCTGGCTTTGGAAATTGCCGCCCAACGATAAACTCTATTACCCGCTATATGTAAAGTGCATTGAATTGGACATCCCGTTTTGCACACAGGTCGGACACACTGGCCCATTGATGCCCTCGGAAACCGGACGCCCGGTGCCATACCTTGATGAAGTGGCACTCACTTTTCCCGAACTCAAAATCGTTGGCGGTCATATCGGCTACCCGTGGACAGATGAGATGATTGGACTCGCCTGGAAACACGCCAATGTTTTTATCGACACCTCGGCTTATCTGCCGCGCTATTATCCCCCGCAATTGATTCATTACCTGAAAACCTATGGCAAAGACAAAGTCTTATTCGGAACCAATTTTCCGCAACTCGCATTGGAAAAATGTGTGGCGCAGGTTTACGAACTCAATTTACCGGATGATATACAAGCAAAATTTTTAAGCGAAAATGCCAAACGGGTATTTAAGTTATAGGTATTCATGAATAAACCGCCGCAATCTGACAAAGCGTCTGACCTGAATGATTCGCAATCGCAGGAAGTCAATTTCCGGGTAGCGTTTCGCTATTGGTTGAAACTTGGGTTTATCAATTTCGGCGGTCCTGCCGGTCAAATTGCGCTGATGCACAATGATCTGGTTGATCGGCGGAAATGGATATCCGAAGAGCGTTTTCTTCATGCCTTGAACTTCTGTATGTTGCTGCCCGGCCCCGAAGCGCAACAATTGGCGGTCTATATCGGCTGGTTGCTGCACGGCACACGCGGTGGCATCATCGCCGGTTCATTTTTTGTCTTGCCATCCATCGCGGTCTTGCTTGCGCTCTCATACATTTATGCGCGATTCGGTAATGTGCCTTTTGTGATTGCCATCCTTTCCGGTTTCAAACCCGTCGTCGTGGCCATTGTCGTCGAAGCCATTATGAAAATCGGCAAACGGGCTTTGAAACGAATGGAACACTTTATCATCGCTGGTCTCGCTTTTATGGCTATCTATTTTCTGCACGTTCCCTTTCCGCTTATCGTTTTTACGGCGGCAATTTTGGGATTGTTATTGAAACGGTTCAATCTGCCAAAAACAGCTTCAACTATTGAACAATCATTAACCCAAACAGCCAAAACCGTCTCGCAAAAACCCCTGTTACACAGCATTAAAACTTTTTCGGTTTTTGTCGTACTTTGGGCAATTCCATTTGTCATTTTGATTTGGTGGCGAGGTTGGGAAAGCCCGCTTGCAAAACTTTATCGCTTCTTTACTCAGGCGGCATTTGTGACCTTTGGCGGAGCTTATGCAGTTTTGGCTTACGTTACGCAGGCGGCAGTCGATTCCTACGGCTGGCTTACTCAGTCGCAGGCGGTTGATGGGCTGGCGCTTGCTGAAACCACACCTGGGCCTCTGATTATGGTTTTGCAATTTATCGGCTTTATGTCGGGATGGAATAATCCTGACGGTTTATCGCAAACCACCGCAGGTGTGATAAGCGCGTTGATTACTACCTACACGACATTTCTACCCTCTTTTATGTTTATTTTGTTAGGCGCGCCTTACATTGAAAAACTGCGCGAGAATCATTCGCTCACTTCGGCGCTCTCAGGCGTCACCGCGGCAGTGGTCGGCGTGATTTTAAACCTTGCGCTGGTATTCGGGCTTGCGGTGATTTTTCCAAGTGGCAGGTTATCCGATATAAATTGGTTTGCGGCGATCATGAGCATCGCAGCATTCATCGCGCTTTACCGATTCAAAATAGATGTCTTGTGGGTCGTCCTTGCAGGCGGCGCAATTGGTCTTTTATTCTCGCTATTGCGATAGCTCAAAGCGAGTAAAGGAGTGGCTGAATGAAAAAAGGAATCCGTAAATTTATTCCAATGCTTTTGTCATTTTCATTCGTCATCTCAAGTAATGCTCAGGAAATCATGAAACGCCAGGCAGGCGAATCGCTTGAGGCGTTTGCCAAAAGAATTATTCCTGCGAAAACCGAACTGGTACACACGGTTGTTGAAGGCAAGTTCGGCGCATTCGCCAAAGCTGTGGTTATTCTTTTCGATAAGACAGATGAATTAAGCGCAGGGTTTTCAGGCTGGGTGTTGGCGCTCAATGCTGATGGTTCCTACAAAAAATTTTCATTGCCCGCCATCAACGCCATTCCCGGTCAATTTGAATTTTCCGTAAATGCCGTGATGTTTGCCAACGCCGATAAAGACCCGCAGTTTGAACTGATTCTGCTTTTTGAACAGTATCGCAACGGCAGCGGCGAAGAACCGTTTAAAGGTTCACTGGTTTATGATTGGGATGGCAAACAATTTGTTTCAATGACCGACGTTGAAACTCATCTGGAAGGATTGACCACCGCAAAAGCGGTTCGGGCAAAATTGAAAGCTCTCGGATATTGAGGGAAGTCCCTCGAAAGGTGTTAAGAAAAATACGGAACAGACGGAATAAACAGAACAAACGGAAATCGCTGGTTTCGCCGGTTCCGCTTGTTTCGTTATTTTCGTTTGTTCCGTACTCTGCTGCTGCCTTGATGCAAAGCATCGAAGGCTTCCGAAAGCGCGAAAAAATTTTTACTGTTGCGCCGATTTCATCATCAGGTTTTCAATAAAAAATTCCATCATGCGATTCATATTCAAACCTGAATGACCGGCATCGGGACCGACCTGCACTTCAAAACTCTTTCCGGCATTTTGCAAAGCGCGAATCAATTGCATGGAATTGTTCGGGTGAACGTTGTTATCGGCGGTGCCATAATAAATCATCAACCGACCTTTCAGCTTGTCCGCATAATTCATGGCGTTGCCCGCTTCGTATCCGTCTTTATTTTCCTGGGGAATCCACATATAACGCTCTGTATAAATCGAGTCATAGTGATGCCACGACGTCACCGCCGACGATGCCGACGCCGCCTGGAAAACATCTGGATGACGCAAAATCGCGAGCGCCGAAGAATATCCGCCGTAAGACGTTCCGAAAATGCCTACACGATTTTTATCCACATAAGATCGCGACCAGAGCGATTTCACGCCCGCCGCCTGGTCATCAATTTCCACGACGCCGAGTTTTTGATAGATAGCGTCAAGGAAACGCTTGCCGCGTCCGGCGGCGCTACGCGAATCGAGCGAAGCCACCAGGAACCCATATTCGGTAAGCGGGCTTGGCGGTGAAAAAGTTTCGCGCGCCCCGTTGGTTGCCGGTCCCGCATAGACGCTCACAAGCAATGGATATTTTTTCGAGGGATCGAAATTGGATGGGAAACTCAGCAAACCGTGAAGTTCGGTGACCCCATCGGCGGCTTTATATTTGATGAGTTCCATCTTTTTAAGTTTCAATTCCTCAAATTTCGTGAGGTCGCTTTTCGCCAGTTCTTCGACGACTTTACCGGTCGCATCAACCAACCGCGTGCTCGGTGGCGTGTCATGGGTTTGCGCGACATCAACAAAATACTGTCCATCAGGCGCAAGATTGACCGCATGATTCAAGGTCGGGTCGGTCAACCGTTTATCGCCTTTGCCATCGAGTCCCACGCGGTGCAATTGCATTTTCATGTGATTGTCGCCGCTTCGCGCCAGGTAATAAAACGTATTGGTGTCTTCATCAATGCGGACGATGCTTGCGGTTTCAAATTGATGTTGGGTAAGCGGGGTAATCAACTTGCCGCTCAAATCATAGAGATAATAATTTTTCCAGCCGGTGCGTTCCGATTCCCAGATGAAGCGTTTGCCATCCTTTAAAAATCGTATTTCGGGCGAATTATCAACCCAACTCGGCAACCATTCTTCGTGAACCACGACGCGGCATTTGCCGGTTTCCGGATTAGCCGCGGTAAATTCCATAATGTTCTGTCGTCGATTGCTGCGATTGAATAAAAGTTCTGTGCCGTCGGGCGACCAGGTGACGCCATAGACATAATGCCCGACTGCCGAATTTTCAAACGGCTTGCCATCGCGAACATCCACCTGAGTCGATTTTTTGCTGTCGATGTCATAGACAAACAGTTCAACGATGGGGTTATTGACCCCGGCTTTGGGGTAGGCTTCGATGTCCATGCGGCTTTGCAGTTTGGTCTGATCGAGTTGCAGGAAGAAATCGGGAACCGGGCTTTCATCAAAACGATAGTAGGCGATTTTTTTGCCATTCGGCGACCACCACATCGCTGTGGTCTGATTGAGTTCTTCGCCATATACCCAGCTTGCGGTTCCGTATTTGATGCGTTTCTTTTCGTCGCCATCGGTGGTGATGGCGATTTCATTCGAGCCATCGGCATTGCTTAAAAAGAGATTACGGTTGCGATGAAAAGCTTTGAGTTTGCCATCCAGTGAAGTAGCTGAATCGAATTGTCTGCCACGCTCGGGCCCGCCTCTGCGGCGTCGCCCCATCATATCATCATTGGCGGCGTCGCCTGACGTGGAAGTGGCTTCCGTAGCCTGTTTGGTGGCGATGTCATAGCGGAAAAGCTTGCCATCTTTGCGGTATTCAAAAGCTTTGCCGCCGTCTTTCCAGGCAACTTGCAACGCGCCGGTTTTCACCGATCCGGGAATTTCGCGGCTTAATTTCTGATATTGGTCATAACCCGGCATCAATTTCAGTCGATCCTGTGCAGGGGTTGCAGGTGACTGAATGATGAATGCCAGCAGTAAACTCAAAACTAATTTCACACTCAAAATGTTAGCGATTATTTTTTTCATCGCGTCATTCTCCTTTTAATCATTGAAACCTTATATATCACTGATGAGAGTAACTGTTGCATCGGCAATGACCTTGAATCAATCGAAGATTCCTGGAAAAGTGATCGCAAAATCGTGATCGTCGTATCAAGGAATGGATTGATTGATGAGCTGCTTTGATTAAGCTGGGTTTTTCGTTTGGCAAACCGATGCCCATTTTCTGTCGGCGATTTGATTTTCCACTGTTCCACTGATTTATGCAAAATGAAAACTAACTGTACCATCCCGAACCGTTCGATTAAAGTCAGCTTCTCTTTATCATTGACTCAATTCGATGAAGTTGGGGGTCGAGGTCGGATAGTTAAGTGTGTTTTTTGTGAAACCGAGTTGGCGTTTAATCCCTATCGGTTGGCGCTTGATTTTACTGAGCCAGGGTTAAACAGTGGAAAAAAACTTACTGTAAAACTGCTCGAAGAAACGCTCTTTGACCACATAAAGGTGCAGCCAAAGAACCCTTTCTCAACCCCGGTAAATTATTTTGCAGGCTGCTTTAGAGTGCCATTTGCGGGTTGATAGATTAACAAGCTTTTTCAAGTGCCTGGTTAATGCGAACTTCCGCTTCGGTTCTGGTTTCTCCCAAGACTTCCGAGATTTCACAAATCAACAGGCACCTGGCTTTTTCCAAAGTTTTTCGTTCCCCAAACGACAGGCTTTTTTTCTCGCGTAAATCCGTCAAGGATTCGACCACTTCGGCAAGGTCAAATGCCGAACCGGTGGCGAGCAATTGCATATTCAGGCGAATGCGATCCCGACAATTTAAATCTGATTTTGAAGTTCGCCTCAATCGTTCCAGCAAACCGGGAATTTCGGTTTTCTTGAGCAAAGGGCGTATGCCAACATTTTCAACCTTGTTTGCGGGAACCAACAATTTCCCCCCACCCTCGTTGAGAACCTGCAATTGATAAAAGGTAACCCGTTTTCCGCCAATCAGTTTTTCCTCGATAGCGTCAATCAGGCACGGACCTTGACTTGGATAATTGACTTTTTTCCCAATCAACAATTTCATGGAAGCATAACTTTCGTTAGCCAGCGCATCCCGGCGCGGTTCAGTATTCACCCGTTATACAACAATTTATCGTAAGGGATTCGCGACCATTTAAACAACCCGCTATTAACTACGATATCGGTACGTGATTCGCCCCTTGGTTAAATCATAAGGGGACAACTCAATCGCCACCCGATCACCGGCTAAAACCTTGATAAAGTTTTTGCGCATTTTCCCCGACAAATGCGCGAGAATTTCATGACCTTCACCGATTTTCACTTTGAAATTGGTGTTGCCAACACATTCGAGGATAACGCCTTCTGCGGAAATCATATCTTCTTTAATAACTCACCTTTCCTTTCTTTTTTGATAAACATCAAAATGGTTATCGACCAATTAACCCTAGGCGCGTGGTCTGTAAGAACGCGCCTGCATTGCCCGCAAGCGGTTGATTTCATTTGCAAGCAGAATTTGCTTTTCAGAGCGCCCGTCGGAAAACCCCTTTAAGCGCAATCGTTCAAGTTTGATGCCGGTTGACCGTTCAATCGATTCCAGGGTGAACTCTTCTTCAGGGCTAACCAAAGTTACTGCCGCCCCATCGCGTCCGGCGCGTGCGGTTCGCCCGACGCGATGAATATAGTCTTCCGCAGTGGCGGGCACTTCATAATTGACGACGAAGGCAATGTCATCGACATCAATGCCACGCGCCGCAATATCGGTTGCCACGAGGACTCTGGCACGACCCGAACGAAATTTCGCCAGCGCCGCATTGCGCTGTGATTGACTGCGGCTGGAATGCAATGTGACAGCCTGGTGATTATTGGCAGTCAGGATTCGCACCAGTTTATCTGCACCATGTCGCGTCTGGGTAAATACCAAAAAGGTTTTGTTGGGTTGTTCTTTTAACAACGCCAGTAAAAACGGGGTCTTGGCATGCGCCAGAACCGGATAGGCTTTCTGGGTGAGCGTTTCAACCGTAGTTGTCAAAGGATTCGCGTCAACCCGCACATAATCGCGCATCAATTCAAATACCAGCTTTTCAACTGCCTTTGATAGCGTCGCGGTCATCAACATCGTTTGTCGTTTAACCGGCAGATGTTTGATGAGTTGTCTGACCTGCGGTAAAAAGCCCATATCCAGCATACGGTCGGCTTCATCAAGAACAAAAACTTCGATCAACTTAAATGAAATGGCGTTACGATTGATTAAATCGTTCAATCGTCCGGGCGTGGCAATCAAAATATCGACACCTGCGCGTAAAGCCTGAAATTGTTTGGAAAAACTTTCGCCGCCGACAATCGAAAGGCAACGAAGTCCGCTCCCCGCAGCAAAACTTTTCGCATTCGTTTCAATCTGTTTGGCAAGCTCACGCGTCGGAGCCAGAATCACAGCTCGAAGTTTTCCGGTTGGCTTCAATCTGGCGATTATCGGCAGCAAAAATGCTGCGGTTTTTCCTGACCCGGTTTGCGCCGTAGCCACAATGTTATTCCCCGCCATCGCCAGCGGGAGGGTTTTACTTTGAATCTCTGTCGGATTCGTTATGTTGAGTTTACTGAGCGCCTTAACAATCGGCGCTCCGAGTCCCAACTCTTGAAATGTTTTAATACTCATGAATCTCACTTTGGATACACCACGCTTTGCCAATATTTAAATTTTGAATTGGAGATTAAAGCGGTGATTGAATTGTATCCGTTTGCTGTAGGTTAATGACCATTCAGAATCTGTCTTTATTTTCCAGTCCATGGTTCGCGAACAGCTTTGAAAAGTTTTAAAGTGTCAGGGTAAAAGCGAATCGCTTTTACCCCGACCATCCTTTAGTTAATCCGAAAATTAGTAGCGGTTGCCGTAGCCGCCGCGTCCTCCACGCCCACCGTTATTACGTCCGAATCCACCACGTCCGCCGGAACGCTCTTCACGCGGTCGCGCTTCGTTGACCGTCAACGAACGTCCATCGACTTCGGTTCCGTTGAACTGGGCAATCGCCTTGTCCGCGTCCTCACTATTCATTTCTACAAAGGCGAAACCTTTGGAACGACCGGTATCACGGTCGGTAATGATACTGACGGATTCAACCTGACCGGCTTGTTCAAAAAGCGTGGTCAAATCATTTTCGGTTGTGTGATAAGACAAATTGCCAACATAAATTTTTTTACTCATTTGTTCTCCTAAACTGGTTATGAGGAACTTCTGTAACTTGGTGGGAAAAGGAATGAACGAATCAAACGCTCTCCAAACAGTAGCGGAAGGACCTGAACTTACAATCATCAGCAGCACTCGAACTGCCAAACCAACATGAATACCATACCAGATAAATGATTAATCGTCTACGAATCAATTTTTGTAAATTTAAATTAACGGGTTGAACCCATTATCGTTGTCATTCCGCAGTTCCAATGCCATCGCTCAGAAATCAAACCGGTCGATGTTTTCCTTATTAAAAATGAATGGCAAACCTAATCGCACTTCATCATTTACCACTTCAATCTTGCCCAGTTTTCCGGTTTGAATCTGGGTGTTCGCTTTTTTCAATTCCCCACTTATCAAAGCGTTCGCCGCATAGACCGTGAGATAACCGAGGTCGAGGGTATTCCAGAGCACGATGCTTTCGGCAACGCCTTCTTTGATATACGGCTTGCACATATTGGGAAGCGAGAGTCCCGTGACCTTGACATCTTTACGCCCCGATTGTTTGACCGCTTCGGCGGCGCCGGGAACTGCCGGAGCCGCAATCGCCATAATCAATTTCACATTCGGGTAAACTTTCAAAACATTCTGAGTTTCGGAAAACGCGCGGTCGCGGTCGCCATCGCTCGGTTGCGTGGCAACCAGTTTCAAATCAGGATATTTTTCCGCCAGGCGCGCTTTGATGTGTTTAATCCATTCGTTTTGATTGGCGGCGCTCAGCGATGCCGTAATAATCGCAAATTCCCCTTTGTTATTGAGGATTCTTGCAGCCTCATCAGTGAGCGTATAACCGATTCCCTGCGGCGTCGCCTGATTGATGAAAAAATCACGCGCATCTTTTTGCGCATCGGCATCCCAGGTGATGACTTTGATGCCGCGTTCACGCGCTTTGCGAAGCACAGTTGAAATCGCCACCTCGTTTTCAACGCTGACAGCAATTGCATCAACCCCTCTGGTAATCCAGGCTTCGACGACTTCATTCTGTTTTGCGGGGTCAAGGTCGGTGGGACCATCCCATAATAATTCGATTCCCAGTTCCTTTGCCGCTTCTTCTGCGCCCTGACGACAACTGATGAAATACGGATCGCCTTTGGCTTTCGGCATCATGGCAATCACCTTTTTTCTACTGGGAGCAGTTGTCGCGGTGGTTGCATTTGGCGCGCCCGATGGTCGGTTTAAATCCTCTCGCAATGAACGCACCAGATAAAAATTGCTGCCTACTACAAGCAACGCAGCCGCCATAATCACCGCGCATAAAATTGCAACCTGTGAATTTTTCACATCAATCTCCTCATCAATCGTTGGTTCAGTCGGAGTGGCTTTTCGCCTTTTTGATAATCTGTCAAAAATAATTGTCGTGACCAGCAATATGCCAGTCAGGATGCCCGCAAGTTCCGCAGGCAATCCGGCGAGCCGCAAGCCATTTTGCAAAATGACAATCGCAAACAGTCCAAGCCCGGTTCCCAGTACAGTTCCGCGCCCACCGAAAATCGATGCGCCGCCAAGCACCACAGCGGTAATTGCCATCAACTCATATCCGGTTCCGGCATCGGATTTCGCTTGTCCCAGATGCGCCACATAAATAATCGCCGCAAGGCTTGCGCATAATCCCGATAAAACATAAATCATCATCAGGCGTTGGGCATCGGGAATGCCCGCAAAACGCGCCCCGTCTGCTGAAAAACCGATAGCATATAAACTGCGACCAAAAGCCGCGCGATGTAAAATCCACCCGAATGCCGCGAATGCCAGAATCAAAATAAATAGTTGTGTCGGGATAATGCCGAAGACGTACCCTTGCCCTAAAAATAAAAATCCTTGAGAGAATCCCGAATAATTATCCACACCGCGCGTGATGCCTTCGGCAATGCCGCGAAACAATGAGAAGGTTCCAAGCGTCACAATCAAAGGCGGAAATTTTAATCGCGTGATGATAAAACCATTGAGCGCCCCGCCCGCAATGCCAATCATTAAGGTAAGGACTATCGCTAAACCGATAGGCAGTTGCGCATCCCGCCATAAGCTCCCGAACATAACGGCTGAAAGTCCCATCATCGAACCAACGGAAAGATCGATGCCGCCGGTAATGATAATTGGCGTGAGCGCCAGCGCGATGAGTCCGATTTCTACCGCGAGTCGAGTGATTTCAAAACCGTTTGTCGCAGTTAAAAAATTTTCTCCGGCAAAACCGAAAATAGCGCATTCAAAAATGAGGACCCCTATCAGTACCCACTCGTTATTGGGAAACCAACGTTCCATCAAATGCGGATTGGCTTCGTTCATTTGGCGTTTTCACTCCGCAATTTAAAATTCGCAATACTTGAGCGGTCGAATCGTTCGAGTCCGACATCAGCAATCAACGCCGCTAAAATAATCGCGCCTTGAATGGCTTTCTCCCAAAACGGATTGATACCAAGAAAAGTCAACGCCGTTCCGATGGTTCCAAGCAACGCAACCCCGATAAAGGTTCCCCATAACCTGCCGCGCCCGCCGGTGATTTCCGTGCCTCCAACCACAACTGCCGCAACCGCCTTTAGTTCAAGCCCAACACCCGTGTTTGGCGGAATACTGGAAAACCGCACGCCATTGAGTAATGCGGCAAGCCCAACCAGTGCGCCCATCACCGCAAATACACTGAACACAATGCCAGATGGTTCAATCCCTGCGAGACGCGCGGCTTCTTTATGCGAGCCAACCGCATAAACCACGCGCCCGGCTCGCAGATTTCGCAAGCCCCAATTGAATCCCGCGAAGATCATTAACGCCACTATCACCAGCGCGACCTGTCCAACCGTTTGTCCCAATCCGAACCACTGAAAATTTTCCGGCAAGCTTTGCACCCATGCGCCTTCGGTTATCCAGCGCAATCCATCGCGCCACATAACCAGCATGGCAAGCGTCACAATAATCGAAGGCAAGCTCAGTCGTCCGATTAAGTATCCGTTTAATGCGCCCATCAATGCGCCAATTAACAAGGCACAGGGCAAGAGAAATAAAACCGGCACCCCGGATTTGGCTAACCACCCGACGGCTACACTGGCGACCGCAAATTGAGAGCCTACGGAAATATCGATTTCACCGACGAGAATCACCAAGGTCATGCCAATGGCAATCATCAACACCGCCAGGTTATTTAAAGCGAGGTCGCGCAAATTCGCGGCGCTGAAAAACGCCGGGGCGAACATCGTCACTACACCTAACAAAATAGCCAAGGCAATCGCCGCCGACAGTTCTCTTTTGTAATTTTTAAAATTCATTCAAAATCGCCTTAAAATCATGGGTTATGTTTTATGCCCCAAAGCCAGCGCCAGAATTTTTTCCTGTGTAGCATCCGTGCGACTGAGCACCTCGACAATCGTCCCCGCGTGCATGACTGCGATGCGGTCGCTCATTCCTAAAATCTCCGGCAACTCCGATGAAATCATCAAAATCGCAACCCCCTGTCCGGCAAGTTCCCCCATCAATTTATGAATTTCAGATTTCGCGCCAATATCAATCCCTTGCGTCGGTTCATCCAAAATCAACACCGCAGGTTTGATTGCCAGCCAGCGACTCAACGCCACTTTCTGTTGATTGCCGCCCGATAAATTGGCAACCGGAGAAAAAACGCTTGGCGTTTTAATATTCAATCGATGGGTGTATTCCGTAGCCAATTGTTTTTCTCGTTGAAAATCAAACCCACGCAAACGAGAAAATTTATTGAGCGATGCCAGCGTAACGTTTGCCGCAACCGGCATATCCAAAATAACCCCGTGTTGACGGCGGTCTTCAGGAAGGTAAGCGATGCCTGCCTTGATTGCCTCAGCAGGACTGGTGATTTTTACCGATTCACCTTTCAGTAATATTTCACCCGCAGGATTCGGGGTTAATCCGAAAATGGCGCGCGCCAGTTCGGTTCGCCCTGCGCCAACCAAGCCCGCAAGACCAACGATTTCACCGGCACGAATCGAGAGATTGATATTTGCAATTCCCGATGACTTGCAACCTAAACCTCGAAGTTCCAAAACCGTTTCACCCAATTCAACCGGTTGTTTTGGAAACACCACGGTCAATTCACGACCGACCATCAATTGAATCAACGCTTGACGATTAACCTCCGCCATCACCCGTGTATCAATGGTTCGCCCATCCCTTAAAACCGTGACGCGGTCAGCAATCAACGGCAATTCTTCGAGCCGGTGCGAGATGTAAATCATTCCCACACCCTGCTCGCGAAGTTTGCGAATGACCTGAAATAAATTTTGTGTATCCGCTTCGGAAAGCGAAGCCGTCGGTTCATCGAGAATCAACACCCTGGCGTTAGCGCCGATGGCGCGGGCAATTTCAACCAGTTGCTGTTGCGGCATTGAAAGTTCACCCGCGGTCATTTGCGTATCAAATTTTGCGCCGACCTCAGCAAGCAAATTTTCGGCTAGCCGCTGGCGTTCTGACCAATTCACCGGTTGCCATAATTTTGTCGCTTCCAAACCGAGCGCGATGTTTTCCGTTACGGTGAGTTCAGGAAACAGCGCAGGTTGTTGATAAATCGCCGCAATGCCGATGGTTTTCGCGTGACCCGGAGAATGGTGAGTGATGATTTGTCCATCAACTTCAAGCTCACCACTATCGGGCAAAATCGCTCCGGTGATGATTTTGATGAGCGTCGTTTTACCAGCGCCGTTTTCACCGATGAGCGCGTGAACCTCACCTTTTCTCAGTTCAAATGCAGCCTGAGATAAAGCTTGAACGCCTGCGTAAGATTTATTGATGTTCGTAGCCCGCAGCAAAACCGCTTCAGCCATTCGTCGCTCCATCAATAACAATGACAAATAATTTGGCGGGACCGTGGACGCCGATTGCCAGAGTCAGTTCAATATCCGATGTGCGTGATGGCCCGGTAATGAAAGTGATGGTGCGACTCAATTCACGCTCTTGACCAATTGATGCCAAAACCTCGCTCATCGTCTGCACAATTTTTTCAACTTCAAAAATCGCGACGTGAACCGGAGGCACCAGCGAAACCAGACGATGGCGTTCGCTATCGGATTCGATAACCAGCGTACCGGTTTCGGCTATCGCCCATTGCGCCGATGAAATGCCCATATCGCATTCAAAAAGCCGCGATTTACCGGGGTTTTCAATCAATTCGCCGTTCAATTTAATTTCTCTCAATACGCGATGAATTAACGGGGAATCGGAAACCGCGATGCGTCGCGCGTTCAGCTTATCAATGATTGCTTGCAAAACCTCAGCGGCATGTTTTTCGCTCACGACCCGCACACAATTTCCCATCACCGCTTCAAGCGATTGTTTAAAGCGGTCGAATAAATCAACGTTAGGCGCAGCATCGATTTGAACTTTCGCCGGTCTTTGCAGGGCGTGTTGCGATTGATACAACGCATCGAAAGGCAAGCTTTGATTTAGGTGCTTGCGAATTTCTGCAAGCATCGCTTCGCGTGAAGTATTTTGGGGTTTCGGATTAATCAAATTTCATTTACCTTTGGTTTTCTCAGCCTCGCGCCACACTTCTCTAAATGACCGCTCAGCAATCGTCGGCGCATCCCGCCAATCTGTCCAGGCTTCCAATGCCGGAGCAAGACCGGCAAACAATCCGCTCACTTTTCCGATTCGCCCTTTGCGGGCAATGCTGCGTTGGAAAACCCGCGCGATTTTCATTCCCCATTCGTAGGTCAGTTTTTTTGACCACGCAAAAGCGTAAAATCGAAACGCCAACCGCTCAATCCGATGCTTACTCACCTTGCCGGTTTGCGATGCTGCGCGACTTGCGGCTCCCTGCTTCACTTCGGCGCGTAAATGCAAAAGCAATTCGGGAATGTCGATTTTAACCGGACAGACTTCGCGACACGCCCCGCATAAACTCGAAGCGAAGGGCAATTGCCGGGCTTTTTCAATGCCACTCAGTTGCGGGGTAATCACCGCGCCGATTGGACCCGGATAAACCGACCCGTAAGCGTGCCCACCGATTTGCTGGTAAACCGGACAGGCATTTAAACACGCGCCACAACGTATGCAGGCAAGCGATTGTCGGGTCACAGGGTGCGCCAGCATTCGCGAACGACCGTTATCCAAAATCACGAGGTGAACTTCTTCGGGTCCTTCATCATCGGGTTGGCGTTTCGCTCCGGTGATGAGCGATTGGTAAGCGGTCAGTTGCTGCCCGGTGCCTGAACGTGGCAGCAGTTTCAAAAACACATCCAAATCGGCAAGGCGTGGAATCACTTTTTCGATGCCCATCACCGCAATGTGAATTTTCGGCAGGCTGGTGGTGAGCCGCGCGTTGCCTTCGTTTTCAAGAATCAAAAAAGTCCCGGTTTCAGCTACCGCGAAATTGACACCACTGATGCCGACATCGGCTTCGGCAAACCGCTCACGCAAGACGCGCCGCGCGGTCTTGGTTAATTCATCGACATTATCCGTCGGTTCAATGCCTACTTTTTCAACAAAGAGTTCGGCGATTTGCCGTTTCGATTTATGAATAGCGGGAACCACAATGTGCGAAGGGGTTTCGTGCGCCAGTTGAATAATCCATTCGCCCAAATCGGTTTCAACCGGCGCATAACCGGCGCGTTCGAGCGCCTCATTCAAATGAATCTCTTCAGTGGTCATGCTTTTGGATTTCACGATGCGCCGGACATTTTTTTCTTTAAGCAAATCGAGAATGAGGCGTTGCGCGGCTTCGCCATTAAGCGCCCAATGAATCTGCGCGCCGTTGTTTTCAGCCTTCAAAACGAATTGTTCAAGGTATTGATCGAGGTTGGCAAGCGTTTCATCTTTTATGCTGCGAGCCTGGGCGCGTAAACCTTCCCAATCATTCACACTAAGAATTGCCAGTTTGCGCCGCTCGCCAAAGGTACTGGCGAGGTTGAGTAACGCCGCCCGCAGTTGCCGGTCATTTAATGCCTGAATGGCATTGGTATCAAAAGTTTCCGGTGATTGATTCATAGTTGGTGAATGCTTTCAAGATGCAGAGTCTGCTTCTTATGGAGTTTCCGCTTCACAAATTTATAATACGCCTGCTCAATTTCAGGGTTATTCATTCGATGCCAGGAGTTCAGCTAAATGCAGCACTTGAACCTTTGAACCCAGGCGCGATAATCGCCCGCCGATTTGCATCAGACAACTCGCGTCACCTGATACCACGGCGCGCACCTCTGCCTGTTCGATTGCCGCGATTTTATGGTCGAGAATGGCAACGGAAATTTCCGGGTACTTCACCGAAAACGTGCCGCCAAACCCGCAACAGGCATCGGCGTTTGCCAACTCGACAAACTCTGCGCCTTTGACGTTTTGAATTAACCGGCGCGGCTCGCTGTGAATTTGCAAATCCCTTAGTCCGTGACAGGCGTCGTGCCAGGTGACGCGCCCGCGAAAACTGGCACCGACATTATCGACATTTAAAACTTTGACCAGAAAACTCCCGAATTCAAAAGTGCGCTCGGCAATCGCCCGCGCGCGATTTCGCCAATTTTCATCATCGGGGAAAAGCTCTTGAAAATGATGCACCATCGCCGTGCAGGACCCCGAAGGGCTGACAATCGCTTCGCTGTCGGTTTCTTCAAAAATTTCGATGAAACGCTTTGCCAATCGTTGCGCTTCACTTCGATAGCCGGTATTGAATGCCGGTTGTCCGCAACAGGTTTGCCGTTCATCAAAAACCACTTCGCATCCGGCGCGACGCAATACTTCAACCGTACTCGTGCCAATGGAGGGCCACAATTGGTCAATCAAACAGGTGACAAATAAAGAAACTCGCATCGTTTTTATAGGTTTCGACTTCGTTTTATTGCTGAATGTAACGCGCCTCGATTGTCGCGTATTTTTTCGTTCGCTCAGACAAATCCGGCAACCGTCGTGGCAAGAATTTTTTCAATTGCAACTTATCGGTTAAATATTTTCGTCCGTCTGCGAGTGAGACAAAACGTCCGGCGGCAATCGCCTGCACCAAAACATTGCCAATTACGGTTGCCTCGACCGGTCCCGCTAAAACCGGCAAGCCGGTCGTGTCGGCAGTCATCTGATTCAAATAGTCATTGAGGCTGCCGCCGCCGATGACGTGGACGCCTGTGATTTTCTTTTTGGTCAGCAGTTCGATGGTACGCAGCACCGAGGCATAACGAAAAGCCAGCGAATCTAAAATCACTTTAGCAATTTTATGCGGCTCGTCGGGTATCGCTTGTCCGGTTTCCTGCAACTGGTCGCCAATCGCTTCGAGCATACTTGGCGGATTAAAAAAGCGCGCATCATCGGGAAATATCAATCCGCAATCTTCATCAAGCGATTCGACCTGAGCCAGTAAATTTGCATACTCGACATCGAGACCGCGACTCAACCATTCCTGGCGACAGGATTCCAGAATCCACAGCCCCATCACATTTTTTAAAAACCGCGTGGTATCAAAAGCGCCGCCTTCATTGGTGAAATTGTGTCGGACAATTTCATCATTAATTAATGGCTTTGCAAGTTCGACACCAACCAGCGACCAGGTTCCCGATGAAATATACGCCCAATCGTTTTCAAGCGGCGTTCCGGCAACTGCGCTTCCGGTATCGTGCGTGGCAGGCGCAACCACTTTTACACCTTCCAGGTTGGTCTCTTTGGCAATATCCGCTGGCAGCGGCGCAATCACTTTTCCAGCCGGAATGATTTCATTAAACAACTGCTCAGGCAGATTCAGGCGGTCAATAATTTCCTCATCCCACTTTCCGGTTTCAGCATTCACGAGTTGCGTGGTGGTCGCGTTGGTATATTCGTTGATGATTTTTCCGGTCAGCAAAAAATTGATGAGGTCGGGAATCAATAACAGATGTTGCGCGCGGTCGGAAATTCCTGATTGCGTGTGGGCGAACAGTTGATAGAGAGTATTGAGATTTAAAAATTGGATACCGGTTCGGGCAAAAATTTCTTCTTGGGGCATTCGTTCAAAAACCCGCGACATCATCCCTTCGGTTCGCCCGTCACGATAACCCACAGGGTCTTCGATTAAATTTCCCGCGTCATCAATCAATCCATAATCAACTGCCCAGCTATCGACGCCGATACTTTCAACAGGTCGTCGCAAAGTTTGCGCGCGCTGACTTGCTTCCTGTAATCCGATTTTTATCTCCGAAAAAATATGCGCGAAATTCCAACGCAGATGCCCGTCAAGGTGGCGTGGTGGGTAATGAAATCGCCTGATTTCATCGAGTCGAAAGGCATCAGGCGCGAAGTCTGCCAAAAAGACACGCCCGCTGCCTGCGCCTAAATCAATTGCGATGTAGAGACCTTCGGTCATTGATATTCTGAAAGTGACTCAGACAACTGTTGATAAAAACAGCAATCAACACCGGTGAAACTTTGTGATTCGATATAAATAGGTTCAAACCGATAACGCTATGGAACATTCAATAATAGCGATTCCGATTCCTCAATCTCTTCAAGGGCAGCCAGTCCCGAGCCGACAAAAATGCGTCTTGGATGACCTTTATCCAAAATGTATCGCTCATCAAACTTCCCACAAAAAATATTTCGCGGAAACGGGATACGCGCAAAGGCATTCTCCCATATGATCACGCCTAACTGTCTTTCATGCTTATCGAAATCTATTTCCGGGGAAAAGGTTTCCCGATAAGCCTCGATGGGAGTAATATCGGGCGTCTTTGCCATCAACTTCTTCAAATACACACCAAGCTTTCGTGTCCCTACTTCAACCTCACGCAAAGTTATGATGGCACTGATAGTGGTAACTTGCGGCATTGCCCCACATATAATTTCTGGCTCTTCCAAATGAATGAGACTTGCGTTGTGGTTATAAAGCGCCAGACAACACGGTTGCTCTTCATAGTCTTTGAATTTCTTATCGCTTTCCACTATTTGCCACCGGATCGGTTGAAAAGGGTCATAAGCCCCCGAAGGGAATATATCTCTCGGCTCAAAATCCTTCACTTCAAAAAGATATTCCCTATCAAGCGTAACGCTGAAGTCGGGTCTTGTGCTTTTGCCTTGATGGGTTTTCTCAAACTCATAATCAGTAATGCCTTGCGAAAGCAAATACGCCTCGAAAAGCCTTTCGCCTTTCGTTGACATATCTTTTTCCAAACCGGCTACCCATTGCTGCTGTTCGGCAGTATCAGGCACTTTGCCGCCACGCGCCGAACCGATGCGTTTGAAAGCCTCGTCCGGCTCTACGCCTACTGATACCAGTAAACAAGCCGCAATCAACGCCGACCTGCCAACGCTTTGTCGGCAATGCAAACCGACCTTCTCTCCCTTGACCAGCAATTGCTTTAATCTTTGTACAAGAGCTAACGTCTCGCTCTTTGACGCGGGAACCTGGCGGTCGGAAATCGCAAACGAAATAAAGCTGATACCTTGCTCTTCACATAATTCTTTTTCAGCTTCGAGAGCAAATTCGGCAATCTCGTCTGGAGTGAGAAAAGAGACCACGACATTGATACCAACATCGTGCCAACCGGCGACTTCATCTTTCAGCCAATCTCCTCCGGGCGGGCGCGGAATGATTGCCAATTTCCCTTTCCAAGGGGCTTCAATCCAGTATATCCGTGCTGCCATCGGTATCCTCCTTATGTCATCGGCGAATCCTTCTCAAGGATTTCGCGCGGTAAAGCATGAATGTCAATCTCTCGCTCCCTAAGTATGATAAGCCGATGGTGTCCATCAAGCACAGTGCCATCCGGTCTGGTTTTGAGCGAGCCTTCTTCTCCCGGACGCAAAGACTCTATGAGTTCTTGAGTTGAGAGCTTGCGAAACATCTCAAGTTTAAGCGGAGCTATGTCCTTCTCAGAATGAAGAAATTTTAACGATTGTTCGCTCATGATTTTCCGCTCATTTATAGAAGGCAAAAATAGATTGGCAAATGAACTTCTTTTTTCAATCCGCATTTCGCAATCCGCAATCCGCAATGGTTAAACGATGCCTGCGGCGATGCCGACTTGCGCGGGGCGCTCTTCGGCTTTGCGTTGGCGATAACCGCTTGCCCGGTAAATCGCCATCGGGTCATAAGCGCCGCCCAATGCAAAACGCGCCCTGGCGATAATCGCTGAAACATCTGTGGTAAAGGCTTTCTTTAAAATCGTCAGCGCGGCAATCGCATCGCAATTTTCCTGTGCCGCATTCAAAGCCTCGCGGTCAACCAGGTGGGCTTGCACATAGGCGCGTTGCAATTCGACGGCGCTCAGCATCAACGATTCAATCGGGTCTGTGAGGTTATGGGATTGGTCAAGCATATAAGCCGGATTGAAGCCCGCGACCTGATTCAACTCGGCATCAACCAGTTCATTAAAAATCAAAAAAAGTTGAAACGGTTTAATCGAACCGGCGTCCAAATCATCATCGCCATATTTGCTGTCATTGAAATGAAAGCCCGCGAGTTTGCCGAATTGAATCAACCGCGACACAATCATTTCGATATTGACATTCGGCGCGTGATGACCGAGGTCAACCAGACATTGCGCTTTGTCGCCGAGTTCGCGGGCGCAGTAATAACTGGTTCCCCAATCGTTGATGACCGTTGAATAAAAAGCCGGTTCATAAAATTTGTGTTCGATAAACACGCGCCAATCATCAGGCAAAGCCGCATAAATTTCGCGCATACTTTCGAGGTAACGTTCCAATGCCTGGCGAAAATGCTGTTGACCGGGAAAATTTCCGCCATCGCCAATCCACACGGTGTGGGCTTTGGAACCGAGCGTTTTGCCAATCTCAATGCATTCGATGTTATGTGCGATTGCCTGTTCGCGAACCGCGCGCTCCGGATGCGTGAGACTTCCGAATTTGTACGAATGTTTCTGTCCAACCTGGTCTTGAAAGGTATTGGAATTCATCGCATCGAAACCGAGTCCGCGTTCTTCGGCAAATTGAAATAACTGCGCGGGGTCATCCGGCTTATCCCAGGGGATATGCAAAGACACCGCAGACGTGGCGCGCACGAGTTTAAAAATCGTCGCGCAATCTTCGAGTTTTTCGTAAATATTTCGCGGCTCGCCAATTCCCGGAAATCGCGCAAACCGCGTCCCGCCGGTTCCTACGCCCCACGAAGGCACAGCTACACGAAAAGTTTTAGCGCGCTCAGTGAGCCGCTCAATATCCACATTTTCACGCGCCAGTTTTTTCGCAAGGTATTCGTAATCTTCTTCAACCCACGCTGTTAATTTCTGATTTTCTTCGGCAATAAACCCGTCTTCGATTTCAAAATGTTTGGTCATGGTTACCTCCTTGAGAAAAAGTAGGCAGTAAGCAGTAAGCAGTAAGCAGTTTTTGGTTTTCAGATTCGAGTTTACCGGATTGTTTGTCAATCAATAAAAACATTAAAAACCTACGAGTTGCTAAAAGCTCAAACATCTTGCTGCCTACTGCCTACTATCGAAAAAAACCATCCTGCAACCCGCCATCAACCGGGATGATGTGTCCTGTGGTTTTTGCCAGTCGTTTTGATACCAGCAGAAAAATCGCTTCAGCCTGGTCTTCGGGTTCGATGGGGGTTTGCGTAAGCGACCGCTTGGCATAAAAGGCTGCCAGTTTTTCGCGCAACGCTTCGGTGTTTTCTTCTTCGTTAAACTCGATGGCGTATTTTGCAAGCGAAGCAATCACCCGGTCACGCGGAAACATGGTGCTGCCTTTGACGACCGTTGCCGGAGCCACCGCATTGACGCGAACCAGTGGCGACATCTCAATCGCCAGTTCTCTTACCAGATGGTTCGCTGCGGCTTTGCTGGCGTCATATGCAAGACTGCCTTTTTTCGCGACCACGGCATTGGCGCTGGTCGTCAGCACGATGTTGCCTGAAAGATTTTGTTGCTGAAAAATTTTGTAGGCTTCATCGGCAACGATGTAAGCTCCGGTCACATTGATATTGAAAGTTTGTGCCCAACGATTATCTTCGATGCGACCCGATTTATCGGGCGGCACGAAAATCCCTGCGGTCACGACCACTGCGTCCAGACCGCCATAAGCAAGCAGTACATTTTCAAACATTCGTCGCACGCTCTCGCGATTGGTAATGTCGCACGTCAAGCCTATCGCCGTGCCACAATTGCTGATTCCGGTTCCGGCAACCCCTATGCCTTCGCCGTATTTGGCGATGATTTCCTGCGCCGTCTGTCGGGCTGCCGATTCGTCCAAATCAACACAGACAATATGCGCGCCGTCTTTAACCAAACGCTGCGCTGTGGCTTTGCCGATGCCTGCGCCCGCGCCAACGACGACGATGATTTGCCGGTCGAGTTCTTTTTCAGGTGGCAGGCGTTTGAGTTTCGCTTCTTCGAGTAACCAGTATTCGATATCGAAAGCCTCTTGTTGTTCCATCGCTTCGTAACTGTCAATGGCTTCTGCACCGCGCATCACTTCGATGGCGCAATTATAAAATTCAGCGGTCACTCGCGATTCACTTTTATTTTTGCCCCAGGCAATCATGCCAAGTCCGGGAATCAATACAACCGTTGGATTGGGGTCGCGCATCGCCGGTGAATCGGGACGTTTGCAACGATGGTAGTAAGCTTCATAATCTTTGCGATATTGAATCAGCCCTTCTTTGATTTGATTTTTTAATTGATTGAGGTCGCCGCTTTCAGGATTCCAATCAACAAAAAATGGTTTGATTTTGGTGCGCAAAAAATGATCCGGGCAAGAGGTGCCAAGTTCCGCAAGCCGCCGCGCCTCGTGGCTGTTGACAAAGCGCAACATCTTTTCATCGTCCTGCACGGTGCCGACAAAGCGTTTATAAACCGCAACCTGTCCGCGCAAAAATGGAACGATGTTGACGATGAACTGCCTTCTCGTTTCATCATCAAGCGGTTGATATTTCTGCCCGCCGAAGGTTTGCGCGCCTTGGTCGTGAGCTTCGATAAATCGCGCGGCGCGGTCAATGATTTCAAGCGCCGTTTCATAACAGTTTTTATCGTCGTTGCTCCACGAACTCATGCCGTGATGTCCGAGCAGAACGCCTTTGGCTTGCGGGTTGTCTTTAATCAACTGTTCGATTTGCAGACCAATATCAAAGCCCGGTCGTTGCCACGGCACATAGATCACTTCGTCGCCATAAATCGTTTTACACAACTTCTCTTGACTTACTGATGCGGCAATGGCAATCACCGCGTTTGGATGTAAATGGTCAACGTGCGTAAACGGCACGAGTGTATGCAGTGGCGTGTCAATCGAACAGGCGCGTGGGTTGAGATTGAAAACGCAATGGCTGTACATCGGATACATCGCATCTTCGATTGCAGTCTTCGCGCCGCGCTCAGGGTGATTGAGATAGAGCGGTTTCATGGCGCGAATTTTGTCGAGGTAGAGCGAAGCGAAACCATCGCTTTTTGCAGTGCGCAAATCGCCGCCCGAACCTTTGACCCAAAGGACTTCGACGCTTTCGCCGGTGAGCGGGTCGGTTTCCATCAGTTTCGCTGAGGTGTTGCCGCCGCCGGTATTGGTAAGCGTCAAATCTTCGCCCAGTTTATTCGAGCGATAGACCAGGCGTTCGATGCCGGATAATTTTTCCGCAACTTCGTCCTGCCATAAATATTTTACAAATTGAAAATGTTTTTCCTGATTACTCACAATACCTCACTGAATTTGCCGGTCATTCAGTTTTCAACAATCAATGAATCGGTTCCCGATTAAAAGTTAAAAGTTGTCCTCGGTTTTGACGGATTCAACGGATTAAATTCATTGAATAAATCCGCTCAATCCTAAGAGGGAAACTTACACGTTAATCAATGTCCCTTCACTTTATGAAAACCCAGTGACTTTATGAAAATTAAAATCTTGAACAAAGTATTTATCTGCGCCCGTAAATTTATTTCGTCCACCTTGTAACCAATGACAGGCAATTGCATCAGCAATTTTTTGATGCGCTTAATCAACCTTTTTAAACCTCAATCAATTTGCGGTTGCCATCGGATACGCGAAACGATATTGACCCGACCCGACTTCGATAACCACGCTCTCACCATCCTGTCGAATATCGGTTATGCCATTTCCTTTACCGATAGCCTGACCGGATTCTTTAAGGTTTGCGAGTTGGGCTTTCGGCAAACGCACAGTGGCGCGAGTGTTGGCGGGAACTTCGACACCCAGTTCAAATTGCCCATCTTTCAATGTCCACGCGGAACTCACTTTGCCATACATCGTCTGATGGCTGGCTTTGACATTGGTGAAATTGCCACCGGGTTGCGGTTGAATGAGCGTGTGTTTATACCCGGGCATTGTCGGGTCTATTTCAATGCCTGCCATCACGCGATACATCCATTCGCCAATCGCGCCGTAGGCATAATGATTGAACGAATTCATTCCTTTATCCTGAAATGACCCATCCGGTTTAATGCCGTCCCAACGTTCCCAAATCGTCGTCGCGCCTTGTTTCACAGGATAAAGCCAGGATGGATACTGTTCGCGATTGAGCAGCATATAGGCTTCGTTCAAATAACCATAGCGCGTCAGCACATGGCAGAGATACGGCGTACCGACAAAACCTGTGGTGAGATGTTTGCGCGCGCGAATTTCCTGCGCCAGTCGTTTTGCGGCTACCGGTCTTAAATTTTCGGGCAATAAATCGAACTGCAAAGCCAGGGCATAAGCGGTCTGGGTGTTTTCGCCGACTCTACCGGTTGCAGTAACGAATTCACGATTGAATGCGGCTTTGACGTTGTTAAATAATTCGGCGTACTTTGCCGCGTCATCACGCTTTCCGAGAATCTCTGCGGCGCGTTGTACGAGACTTGTCGAATAGGCAAAGAAAGCTGTTGCGATAAAATCTTTGCCGGTGGTAGCGCCGGGATAATCCGATGCCGTTGATGCAAAAGCGAGCCAATCGCCGAAATGAAAATCGCCATCCCAGATGTAATCATCACCGGCGCGATTTTTCATATAAGCAATCCATTTGGTCATACTGGCGTATTGTTCTTCAAGAATGCGTTTATCGCCATAACTGAGATAAACCGTAAAGGGAATAATCACCGCCGCATCTGCCCACGCCGCTGACCCTGCGGCTTGCCTGTTTGGATTGCTCAACACATCGGGGATAACATAAGGAACACTGCCATTATCGAATTGGTCTGCGGCGACATCTTTCAACCACTTGGTGAAAAATCCCGCGACATCCATGTTGAAAGCGGCTGTGCGAGAAAAGACTTGCGCATCGCCCGTCCATCCCAATCGCTCATCGCGTTGCGGACAATCGGTGGGCACATCCAGGAAATTGCCTTTCTGTCCCCAGATGATGTTGTGTTGCAATTGATTGATGAGTTGGCTTGAGGTTTCAAATTCGCTCGTCGGTTTCATATCCGAATGAATGACGATGCCGGTTACGTTATCAAGCGTCAGTTCTCCGGGAAAACCACCGACCGCGACATAACGAAAACCTTGAAAGGTGAAATGTGGCTCGAAGGTTTCCACGCCGCCGCCTTTGAGGGTGTATTGAATCAACTGTTTTGCGGGGCGAAGATTTTCGGTATAAAAATTCCCCTGTTTATCGAGCACTTCGGAATGGCGAAGGGTGACGGTCGAACCCGCAGCGCCTTGAACTTTCAAACGTACCCAGCCGACCATATTTTGTCCCATATCAACGACGGAATCGCCCGCAGGGGTTTTGATAATTTTGACAGGTTTGATTTCCAGAACTTTTCTTACGGGAGGTCCCGCAGGCGCGATGAGATTATCTTTCTGGTAACTGGCAATTTTGACCTTTGCCCATTGCTGGTCATCAAATTGAGCATTCGTCCAATTGCCTTTTTCGAGTCGCGCATCATAGGTTTCGCCGTGATAGATTTCCGAAAGCAAGATAGCGCCGGTCGTCGCTTTCCATTTGTCGTCGCTTGCAATGATTTCTTCGCGCCCATCTTTGTAAGTGATTTTAATCTGACAAAGCAGCGCGAGTTTATCGCCGTAAACATTGCGTTGCCCGGAAAAACCTATGAAGCCGCGATACCACCCATCGCCAAGCATGACGCCTACGGCATTGTCTCCGTTTTTTAAAAGCGCGGTCACATCATAGGTCTGATATTGCAGGCGTTTTTTATAACTTGTCCAACCGGGCGTAAACACTTCATCGCCGACGCGCTGACCGTTCAACTGCATTTCATAAAGTCCGCGACTCGTCACATAAACCCGCGCCCGGTCAATCGCGCCACCGACTTTAAACTCGCGGCGAAGCATCGGTGCGGGTTGCGATTTTTTCGCTTCTTCTGCAATGTCAGGCTCTATCCAATTCGCCAACCAATCCGTAGGACTGAGCAATCCCATTTCCCAGAATCCGACTTCGCTCCAGTCCGATGCTTTTCCGCTTCCGTCCCAGATGCGCACTTGCCACAAATAACGCTCACCGGATTTCAAGGGCGTGCCTTCATAGACGCGATGAATGGATTCGTCGGAGTTGACTTTCCCGGAATCCCAAACCAGATTATTGCCGCTTCGCAAATCGCGCTCACTGCGCGCCACGCGAAGTTGATACGCCGATTGCGTGACGCCGCGACCTGCCGTTTGCAGTTGCCAACTTAAACGCGGGTTGCGCGCATCAATGCCTATCGGATTTTCTTTATACTCGGTTCGTAAATGAACAACTTTGATTTGCGCAGCACTACTTCCTTGATTCGCCAACAGTAAACCGTTCGCGACAGTAGAAAAAATCAAACACCAGGCAATTAAAAGCGAATACCTTGAGCGCAGCATTTTTTTGGTCATCGTCAAATTCCTTGTTAATCGAAAAATCAATGAAGCGGTTTCATCAAGCCTTGCACCTGTAACCATTCACCGAACCGTTCAATCCACCGGTCAGAAGGGATATTTTGTTTGCGCATGCCAAACCCGTGACCGCCTTTTGAATAGAGGTGAATTTCGGCAGTTTTTTTTGCGGCAGTCCATTTGCCATAAAGTTGAACGCTATGGGGCGCAAGACCGAGTTGATCATCGGTTGCCGCTAACACAAAAAGCGGCGGCGCGTCTGCGGGAACTTCTGCGGGTTTGACCGCGCCCATATACGGATAAATCGGCGCGACGAAATCCGGGCGGCTGTCTTTTGAATATTGAAAGGCAACGGCTGCGGTCACCGTGCCGCCTGCTGAAAATCCCATGATGCCAATGCGATTCGCAGCGATACCGAATTCCTCCGCGTGTTTTCGCACATAAGCGACTGCCGCAATGCCATCAGCGATTCCCATGGAAATTGCCGGGTCGGTATCAAACCGTTGTCCTTTATTCATCTTTTCCATGAACTCTTTGACGCCATCTTCGCCGGTTGGCACCAGACGATATTTCAAGACAAAGGCGGCAATGCCTCTGCTGCTTAACCACCTGGCAACATCGATGCCTTCGCTGTTGATGGAAAGCGCGTGAAAACCGCCTCCCGGACAGATAATCACACCGGTTTGCGTAGCCGTTTTGGCATCAGGCAGATAGACCGTAAGCGTAGGATGCACAACGTTGGTAACGACTTGGGTATTCCAGATAGGCGAGAAATATTCTTTCTCTTTGTGTGTCCAGGTTTCGGAGCCGGGCGCAGCGCCTTCATATAAGCGAATAACTTTTTGCGCGTGTGCCGAACTCAACAGAACAAAAAACAGTCCTAAGAGAAATGTGATTTTAAATTTCATAACCTGACCTTTACTTCAATGAAATAATTGGCGCGATATAGAAAAACACGCGCAAAGACAGATTCATGCGTGAAAGCTTCTGGTCTCCTGGTGCTCAAGAGTTTACCGCTATTTTTTTATTTTGGCGAGTGACACCTAATAGGATGAACGAAGTGTAATTAATTTTTATTCACTATGGGCAAATGAAAAACCCGTTGGCGGGAAATTCCTTAAACTTATCGACACCCACCAACTTTGCGGCAATCAAGCCGGTAAGCTTTTTGATTCACAGCATCAGTGCAAGAAAACCATTGAATCGTTTTGCTTTTGCTTTAAAGGATTGGTAAGAGGGTCGTATTTATTCGTCAATTGATGGGTTTTCTCTTTGCGGCTTTGGTGAAGCATAAAGCGAGGTAAAAACCTCACGCATTTTTTTCAGGGTCACGCCGGCTCTGCTGGTCATTAAGCGTTGTTTAAAAAAGCCCATGAAAAACCAGAGTTGTATTTCACTGGCAAATGCCTTATCAGCTTTTCCAAACAACCGATTTTTTCCCCAACCCCATAAATCAACCAGTGTCTGTTTGTATAAATGCATTGGCACATCGAACAGGCGCATAATCGAGCGTTCAAATTCCCGATCCCGCAACAACCCATAAAAATGGCCGTGACCTTGATGCCACCGCCGGTAATAATTTTTTGTCAAACGTTCGCCCGGCACTTCGGTTTTGACAATCATCTCCGGACAATACATTTCTTGAAATCCGGCATCCCAGATTCGCAAATGCAATTCATGGTCTTCCATCGAACCGATACCATTTTCGACACGTTGCAGGGTGGGAGAAAAAAGACCGATTCGCGTAAAAACTTGGCGGCGAATTGCCAGATTGGCAGCAACCAGACATAAGGGCTGACTGGCGTTTATCTGTATACTTTTATCGCCATAATCCTGAAGCGCGAGCGGCGCATATTGCGCAGGGTTCAACCAACCGGGCGTTACACAGTTCCAGACCGGCAAAACTTTGCCGCCAATGCCATCGACATCCTGATGCTCATCGAATCGTCGTTTAATAGTGGCTAACCAATCCGGCGTCACCCAAACATCATCATCAAAGAAGGCGAGAATTTCCGATTTAGCCAGGTTGATAGCTGAATTGCGCGCATAAGAAACCCCTTGCCTCGCTTCAAAAAAGTAACGAATCGGAATGGGGCTTTGCGCCATCATGGATTGACAAACCTGGCGCGTTTGGTCGGTTGAATGATTATCCACGATAATCAGTTCAAATCGCAGGTGCGGACAATCCTGCGCCATAATGCTGGCAATCGCCTGTCGCAGTTGCGCGGCGCGATTATAGGTACAAAGAATGACCGATATATCAAACGCTTCATCCATCGGATGATTACTCCTCCGGCTGTTATTTCAATGAGGGAGTCGAGCGAATTTCGGGTGGGCGTTTCAACATCAATGTCAATTTCTTCCTTAAATGCTTGACCACACCCTGCGGATAATATCGAAGCAGGATTATCATCGCTTTGAATAATTCGGCTTTTCGTCCCGGCTTTCGCAGGTCTTTACGAAACTGGTCAACGCAACCTTCGCCGTAGTAAGACTGCCAGAGTTTTTTTCCTGCACGGTAGGCATTGAGATAATCGGGTTCATCTCGAATAGCTGGCTTCTGAGAATTGAGCGCCCGCATGGTGGTTGTGAGCATCAACCGGTAATTGCGCGACATGCTGGTAAGTTGCTGGCGATACTCGGCAACAATCTCCAAGTGGTTATAAACCGGGAAACGCCTGGTAATTCGCAGGTACAGTTCATAATCAGCGGCGGCGCTGATTGAGGGATTAAACCCTCTGACCTCGTCGAAAACCTTGCTGCGATACATCACCTGCGCAGGCATCCAAATATGGTTAGAGTGCAGCAACGCCAGGTAGTGATCGGTTAAAACCGGCTCAGGGTAGTTGACCGGAATATGCTTGCCTTTATCATTGATGTATTGGCTGCGCCCATACACAAAGGCGCAATCCGGTCTGAGGCTTAATGCCTTCACGCCGATTTCAAGAGCTTTGGGAAGCAGGCGATCATCGGCATCCAGAAACACCAGAAACTCTCCCAGACTTTCGCTGATGCCGCGATTGCGCGCCGCTGATAACCCCTGATTATTTTGGTAGACATAACGAACCGCAGAAAAGCTCGCGGCAATTGCTGAAGTTTTATCGGTTGACCCATCATCAATGACGAGGATTTCAAAATCCTTGTAGGTTTGTTGTAAGACACTGTCAATCGCTTCTTGCAAAAAACCGGCGTGGTTATAGCAGGGAATGATGACGGAAACCACTTTCGGTTTGCGATATTTCAGATTTGACTTCTTCACGGGGCGCGGCATTTTTTATTCCATTCAGGTTTCCGATGTCGAACGTAAAGCCACTTTTGGCTTGAACGATTGCCCATCAGGAAACCGTTTGATTGAGAAATTGTTCCGCTCTGAGACTCGTCGCAACATCCGGTCGCTCATGTCGCCATTCGTGCGGCATATAAAATTTCCCTTTAACCAAATTTCCGGGGTCAACCCTTAACATCGCCCGTTGATATTGCCAATCAATGTGACTTCCCTTTGGAGAGGCGCGATGTTTGATGGTCACGTCGACATAATAGATACCGGGTAGCAATCCGATTTCGGGACAATGATATTCAACCGTTCCTTGACCCGGTTCAATATCAATCCGGTCTTCTTTTAATTCGGTGGTAAATTGACAGGTCAATTCCCGATTGGCTGAATAAAAGCAGATGTCGAAAACGCAATCTTCAATGCGTTCGCGGGCAAAATAATCGAGCTTGACGCGCATTTCGGCTCCGGTTTTCATCACCTTTACTTCTCTGCCCTGCGCATCATAAAAATTTAAAGCTGTGACCTCCGCCGATTTGGTAATGAGTAGTCCATGACCATCGGGCGGCGAAAAATCGGATGCCGTCTGGCGATACCTATTCACGACATCCATTGCCGACCCTCTGGCGATGATTCCGCCTTTTTGCATAAGTAATACACGTTTACACAGGCGTTGAACGGCTGCCAGGTCATGCGAAATAAACACAATCGTCGTCCCCGCCTGTCGCAAATCATCAATGCGTTGCATGCATTTTGCCTGAAATGCCAAATCGCCAACCGCGAGCACTTCATCAAGCAACAAAATATCCGGTTCGAGATGCGCGGCAATTGAAAAGCCCAATCGAACGTACATTCCCGATGAGTAACGTTTTACAGGTAAATCGAGAAATGGTTTGATGCCGGCGAATTCGACAATGCTTTCAAGCTTGCGGGCAATCTCGCGTCGTCGCATACCCAGAATCGAACCATTCAAATAAATATTCTCACGACCAGTCAGTTCCGGGTGAAATCCGGAACCGACCTCGATGAGCGCCGAAAGGCTGCCGTTGATTTTTATCTCTCCTTTACTCGGGGTGGTGATATTGGAGAGCAATTTTAAAATCGTGCTTTTACCCGCGCCGTTATGCCCGATGATGCCGAGAGATTCACCGCGTTCCACTTCAAAACTGACTTCGCGAAGCGCCCAGAAATCGCGCTTGCGGTGCCATAATTTTTGCATTTTGGAAATTAGTGGGCGGCGCTCACCATTGGTCTCGTGGTCTTCACGAATCCGATATTTTTTTGAGACACCATTGAATAACAAATCAGCCATCGTCAACCTGCTCCACTGCTTAAATCACATCCGCCATTGTGGCTTCCGTATGTTTGAAATAGAGATAAGAAATAATCAGCAAGACCAGCGCCATCAAACCCGATATCCCCAGCGTGTAGAAATCGGGAGATGCGCCATTCAAAATGGTTTGGCGAAAATTTTCGACAATCCCAACCATCGGATTGAGCACATAGATCATTCGCAAACGTCCGGGAACCGCGCTCAACGGATAAATCACCGGCGTGGCAAACATCCACAGTTGCAAAAGCAACGGCACCGCGACCCCTATATCACGCAAGCGCACCTGGGTTGCAGAAAACAGCAATCCCATCGCCGTGGCAAAACAGGTCAGGATGAATAGAATGGGCACCGCATAAAGCGCATTCCAGGTGGGTGAAAGGCGGTAATACACCATTAACCCGGCGAGCACCGTCGAGGCAATTAAAAAATCGAATAACGAAGCGAAAACATAAGTCATCGGGAGAATCTCTCGCGGGAAATAGACTTTGGTTACCAGTTGCGTATGACTGACCAGGGCGTTCGTCGCATTCGCAAGGGCAGTAGAAAAAAATGTCCAGGGGAGCAAAGCGGCATAAGCAAACAACGCATAGGGCGAACCTTCGCTTGGCATTCTGGCAAAAATCGAAAAGATGATGGTGAAGATCAACATCATCGACAGCGGTTGTAAAATCGCCCACGAAATCCCTAATAAAGATTGCTTGTAACGCACCTTGATGCGGTGCAGCGTCAGGGTATAGAGCAAATCCCGGTAGTGGAAAAGTTTGGTCAGGTTAGCGATGAAATTTAGTCGGGTGAGCGAAGGTGGACGAATCACCGACACCCGCCGAGGTGTGGCATCAGATAACTCTCGGTTGATTCCTGCGTTGATTAAATCAGATGTTGCCATGTGCGATTCCAGTTTCCGGTGAATTCAATTGCTTCGTTTCAATCAAAATTTTATGGTGTGAATTCAAAATGATTTCGGTTACACCGAAGAGATAACTGCCAAACCTTTTGTGGATTTATTCGTGGCGACAGGTTTATAGAAATGCCTGCCGTATAGGTAACCGGCTAAATCCCAGGCAGCTAATTCCCCTGCAAAGCCCTGTTCGGAATCTATTTTCAACCGCAGTGCATCCTGCAATTTTCTTTTAAAGCCTCTCAGGGCTTCGCCATAAAGGTATCGCGGAATGCCCCAAAGTTGTTTAATGGCGGATTGTCGTTGATGTACCCGGTGAAGCAATCCCATTGATACGCCGCGCCAGAAACACCATTTGCGAAAATAACTTTTGGTTAATCGTTGCGGCGGGATGTAATGATAGATAATCAAATCGGGCAGATATAAACCGCGCGCCCCGGCATTCAACAACCGCTCATACATCTCTTCATCTTCACCCGCCAGCAGATGTGTATCGGTGCGTCCAAGCGCAGTTGAATACAATCCGACTTTAGTTAAAATGGCGCGACGAATCACCGCGTTTCCGCCCATTAAAATGCCCGGGTAACTTCGGTTAAACGGACAAACCTGACTTCCGCCATCAATCCAACCGATGACGCCGGCATATTTTCTCGGCAACCAATCCGGACACTCGGCGCCCCAGCAGGGGTAATAGGGACCACCAATAAAATCTATATGGTTATGAGTGAACGCCTTCTGCACAGTCTCATACCACTGACGATGGATTTCTTCGTCATCGTCAATCATGCCGACCAGTTCTCCGGTGGTGGATAAAATGCCTTTGTTTAACGCCGCTGAACGCCCTTGAATGGGTTCAAAGAGATAATGCAATCGCCCATCAAACCGGTTCATCCATTCATCAACAATCTGTCGCGTGCGGTCTTTGGAATTGTTATCGACAACATTGACGTGAACCGTCAACTCTTGTGGCAGGTCTGCTTCGAGCAAGCTTTTTAAGGTGCGTGGGAGTAAATCCTGACGATTAAAGGTTGGGATAATTACGTCTAATTGCATTTCTCAAGCCTGTGCCACGACTCATCCTTGATTGCCATCCGCCAGCTTTTTGCAGGACAGCGACTGTCTTTGGAAGCGAATGCAGGTTTAGCGAACGCCTTTCAGATTTCGTTCAACTGTCCAAACCTGAATTTGCCTTTTTTCGGCAATCTGCTTCACTCATCGGTTAAATACTTCTAATTCCATTAAAACTGCAAAATGTCAGCAGCGTTTTTTAATCGCGATGCCACGCTTTTATATCCCGGATGCTTCCATACCGAATTCAGGTGAGCTTTTCAAAAATCTATGATGATTTCATAATCTGCGTCGGGGGTGTCGGTTATTATTGATTGGGTGGGAGTCACTCAGTATAATCCGATTCTCAAAACAAAAAGCAAAGCAATAAAAAACCATCGGTTCAATGGGGAAAATGAACCGAACCTCACACTGGATTTTATTTTTGATTGAGCGCAATCTCAATTTGCATCTCTCGCTCCTGTAAATAAAATTGATTAATCAAGGTAAGATGAGCAATTTGTTTGACCATAGCGGATATTGGTTTATTCAAAATCCGACTCACTCGCTTCTTGCCGGTGGAAAGGTTAAAGAGATACCCCCCTTTCTCAAGCATATGCCCCTTGCAATTTCTTATTTTGAATGTAAATGAAAAAAAAATCGGTTGGGTTTTGCAGGCATATTCATAATTGCTAAATGTATAGTCTGGGCTTTCATACCCCTGATTATTCAACTTCGCATAAGTGGTTGCCTGAAAGATACAGGTTTGGCTACGTGCGCCATGACCTTTTGTTAAAGGCAATACCCAATCCGAACTAAAGATATTCTCACGAAAATCATGTGTGTTTCATATTTGGCGCGACTTATTACAAGGCAGTAAATGCCTGCCTGCCGGTTCAGGTGCAATTAAACGTAAACCGGTCGCAGCCAATTGAAAATTGTTTTAAGTGAACTCACGAAGCCTGTTTAAACAGGCAATTTTTTCTAGGGAGATTTTGAAGGAATGAAAAAAGTTTTCAGACAGACAAGTTTTGTGTTTATCGTTCTGTCCCTGATGGTTGTATGGCGAGAAATGCCAACAACCGCTCAAGCAAGTGCCAGTGAAATCGTTTTATATGCATCGACAGCCAGCACCAAAATTGGCAATTTTACTAATGTTTCAGACTCTACAGCCGCTGGTGGCGCATGCCTGAAAAACGCTGATTTCGGCGCGCCGAAATTGACAACCGCGCTCGCCAGTCCCGCACACTATTTCGAGATGAGTTTTAATGCCCAGTCGGGTGTTGCTTATCGGTTATGGGTGCGCAGTAAAGCGGAAAATAATTCGCCTTATAATGATTCCTATTTCGTGCAGTTTTCCGGCAGCGTCAATGCCAGCGGGCAGTCGGTTTATCGCATTGGCACGACGGATT